>JANMMN010000237.1:0-16261 GCA_031373405.1 Actinomycetes bacterium | reverse complement strand
GGCCAGCAGGTCGGCAACCAGCGTGAGGAAGGTGCGCTGTACGGGCGAGAGGTTGACGCCGTCGCGGGCGAGGGCGGCTGCCGGACCCACCACCGTCGCCAGCGGGAGGCGCCCCCATCGGACGTGCGCGTCGAGGTAGCCCGCGAGGCATCCGGGGACCGCGACCGTGCCCCAGCCGCCGTGGAAGACCTGCTCGCTCGCGCCGGCGGCCGGCCCGGCCTTCGCGAAGTCGACGACGACGGTGCGCACGTCCGGGACCGCGTCACCGCCGCCGAGGCCGGGCACGGCGACGAAGAAGTCGAGCAGCTGCGGATCCCCGCCCGCGGGTGCGTGCAGCAGGAAGCCGCCACCGCCGAGGCTGGACAGCACCGGTTCGGTGACGACCGTCGCAAAGGCCGCAGCGAGCGCGGCATCGACGGCGGACCCTCCCGCGCGCAGCGACTCGATCGCCGCACCGACGGCTCCGGTCGACCCGGCAGCCACCGCGGCCGAGCCGGCAGGACCACGGACGACGGCGGGCCTGGTCACGTCGTCGGTCATCCACCCATCTTGCCCGCACCCCGGGTTGACATCTGAACGCCCGCCGCTAACCTACAACCTTATGGTTGTTGATCAGCTCAGTGACGACGAGGTCGACCGCCTGTTCCACGCGCTCGCCGACGCGACGCGACGCGACATCGTCCGCCGGTCCGTCGACGGCGCGCACTCGGTCTCCGCGCTCGCCCGCCGCTACCCGATCAGCCTCACCGCGGTGCAGAAGCACTTCGCCGTGCTCGAGGACGCGGGCCTCGTGGCCAAGGTCCGGCACGGGCGCGAACAACGCGTGGTGGGTCGGCCCGAGGCACTCGCGCGGGCGCAGCACCTGCTCCACGAGTACGAGCGGCTCTGGACCGCACGACTGGACCGCATCAGCGAGATCTTGGACGAGGACCCACGAGGAGGAACGGCATGAGCATCACCAGCATCGAGAAGGACGTCGAGCGGCTCACGATGACCGTCACGGCGGAGTACGACGTGACCGCGGAGCGCGCCTGGGCGCTGTGGGGCGACCCGCGCCAGCTCGAGCGCTGGTGGGGTCCGCCGACGTATCCGGCGACCGTGACCCACCACGACCTCGCGACCGGAGGCAGGGTGCTCTACTCCATGACCGGACCGGAGGGCGACACGCACGTCGGCTACTGGGACGTGCTCGAGGCCGACATGCCGCGACACCTCCTGGTGAGCGACGGTTTCGCCGACGCCAGCGGTGAGCCGAACCCGGAGCTGCCCACGACCCACATGCAGGTCACGATCGCCGATCGCGCACCCGGTGGCGTCGTCGTCACGATCGAGTCGCGGTTCGGCACCCTCGAGGCCATGGAGCAGCTCATCGGGATGGGCATGGAGCACGGCCTCCGCGAGGCCATGGGCCAGATCGACGCGATCCTCGCGGCGTAGGCCGTGGTTCAGGGCGCCGCGGCCGACAGTCAGTGAGCTCGGAGGACGACGAGGTACTGACCGCCGCCGGCCTCGACCGAGGCGGCGACGCCGAGGCCCGGTGCGAACCGGGACAGGCGATCCAGCAGCCACGTGGCAGCCTGATCAGCGTCGGACTGGCTGGGGCAGCGGGCGACCACCTCGCGGCCGCCCTTGCGTGCGAGCCGGTCGACCGTCGCGACGATCGGCGCGGGGTCGACGACGAACAGGTCCGGGGACCACGGCACGACCGGGGTGACCTTGCCCTTGCGCGTGTTGCAGGCCCGATGGGCGAGCCGCTCGGAGCTGGGTGAGCCCTTCGATCCCTTCGCGCCCTTCGCGGGAGCCGCGCCGCCGTCGACGCTCGGCCCCCGGTCGGCGTTGACGGAGGCGTGGGGGTCGACCGGCTCGTCACACAGCCAGCAGCGCCAGCCGTCCCGTTCCCCGACCTCGTCCAGGCTGCTCATGGGCGAAGGCTACGGGTCACGGCTCGTGCCGCCGGCACTGAGCGACGGTGGACGTCCTCCACGGGTCAGCCCGCCAACGCGGCCGCGACCATGGCTCGCGCCTCGTCCTGCACCAGGGCCAGGTGCTCGAGTCCGCGGAAGGACTCGGCGTAGAGCTTGTAGACGTCCTCGGTGCCGGACGGGCGCGCGGCGAACCAGGCGCTCTCGGTGCTCACCTTCAGTCCTCCGAGGGGGGCGCCGTTGCCCGGCGCCGTCGTGAGCATGGCGGTGATCGGCTCTCCGGCACAGGAGGTCGCCCTCACCTGGTCGGCCGAGAGCCGTCCGAGGATGGCCTTCTGCTCACGCGTCGCCGGGGAGTCGATCCGCGCGTAGGCGGGCTCGCCGTACTGCTCGGCCAGGCCGCGGTAGAGCTGCGAGGGCGAGCTGTCGGTGACGGCCTGGATCTCGGCAGCCAGCAGGCACGCGATGATGCCGTCCTTGTCGGTGGTCCACACGGTCCCGTCGCGCTGGAGGAAGCTCGCACCAGCGCTCTCCTCACCGCCGAAGGCCACCGAGCCGTCGAGCAGCCCGGACACGAACCACTTGAACCCGACCGGCACCTCGAGCAGCCGACGGCCGAGTCCCTCGGCTACCCGATCGATCATCGATGAGCTCACGAGCGTCTTCCCGACCGCGGCGTCGGGCGACCAGCCGGGCCGGTGGGTGTAGAGGTAGCTGATCGCCACCGCGAGGAAGTGGTTGGGGTTCATCAGCCCTGCGTCGGGCGTGACGATGCCGTGGCGATCGGAGTCGGTGTCGTTGCCGGTCGCGATGTCGAAGTCCGCCTGCCGGGCGATGAGGCCGGCCATCGCCGACGGGGATGAGCAGTCCATCCGGATCTTGCCGTCCCAGTCGAGCGTCATGAACCGGAAGGTCGGATCGACGTCCGGGTTCACGACGGTGAGGTCGAGGTCGTAGCGCTCCCCGATCTCCCCCCAGTAGGCAACGCTTGCGCCGCCGAGCGGGTCGGCGCCGATACGGACGCCGGCATCGCGGATCGCGACGAGGTCGATGACCTGCCCCAGCTGCCCGACGTAGGCATCGAGGAAGTCATAGGTGCCGGGCTCGGCGGTCGCGAGAGAGACCCGCCTGACTCCGTCGAGACCGGCGCGCATCAGCTCGTTGGCGCGGTCCTGCACCCGGCCGGTGATGTCGGTGCCCGCCGGGCCGCCGTCCGGCGGGTTGTACTTGAAGCCGCCGTCGGCCGGCGGGTTGTGCGACGGCGTCACACAGATGCCGTCGGCGCTGGCTCCCCCGGCGTTGGCCACCAGGATCGCGCGGGACACCGACGGTGTCGGCGTGTAGCCGCCACGGGAGTCGACCCGCACGTCGACGCCGTTCGCGAGGAGCACCTCGAGGGCGGTCACCGTGGCCGGCTCCGAGAGCGCGTGAGTGTCGGCGCCGAGGAACAGTGGGCCGCGGATCCCCTGAGCCGCGCGGTATTCGCAGATTGCCTGCGTCGTGGCCAGGATGTGGTCCTCGTTGAAGCTCGCGGAGAACGCCGATCCTCGGTGACCGCTCGTACCGAATGCGACGCGCTGGGCCGGGTCCTCGGGGTCGGGGTGCACGGTGAAGTACGCCGTGACGAGCTTCGCTACGTCGATGAGATCAGCGGAGGTGGCCGGCTGCCCGGCACGGGGATCGCTCATGGCATCGATCCTGGCACCGGCGTCTCTGTCCGGGTGTCCGCATTGTCACTCCCGCAACCGCGCCTTGCGCGTCCCCACAGGCATAGCGTCGTGAGCGTGAGCAACATCGACGACGTACGGACAACGACCCGCTGGAACTCCACGACGAAGGCCTGGGAGACGACGCTGCGCGGACGCGCGGTGCTCTCGGACCCGCGGATCAACAAGGGCACCGCGTTCACCGATCAGGAGCGCGGGTCACTGGGCTTGGTGGGCCTGCTGCCACCGCGGGTGCTGACGATCGACGAGCAGGCCGACCGCGCCTACCGGCAGTACCTCCAGCAGCCGAGCGACCTGGCCAAGAACGTGTTCCTGACGGCGCTGCACGACCGCAACGAGGTGCTGTTCTTCCAGCTGCTCGGCCACCACCTGCCCGAGATGCTGCCCATCGTCTACACCCCGACCGTCGGCGAGGCGATCCAGCGCTACAGCCACGAGTACCGCCGACCGCGCGGGATCTACCTCTCCGTCGAGGACCCCGACGGCGTCGAGGGCGCGCTGCGCGCGTCCGGTCTGGGAGCCGACGACGTCGACCTCATCATCGCGACCGACGCCGAGGGGATCCTCGGGATCGGCGACTGGGGCGTCGGTGGCATCGAGATCGCGGAGGGCAAGCTCAACGTCTACACGGCGGCGGCGGGGATCAACCCGGCGCGCACGCTCGCGGTCATGCTCGACGTCGGCACCAACCGGCAGGAGCTGCTCGACGACCCGCTCTACCTCGGTGTCTCGCACCCTCGGGTCGAGCGGAGTGAGTACGACGCCTTCATCGACAACTACGTCACCACCGCGGGTCGGCTCTTCCCGCATGCCCTGCTGCACTGGGAGGACTTCGGGACGAGCAACGCCCGGCGGATCCTCGACCGCTACCGCTCCTCGACGCTCACCTTCAACGACGACATGCAGGGCACCGGAGCCGTCAGCCTGGCCGCGGTGCTCTCGGCCAGCCGGCTCAGTGGCGTGCCCCTGACCGAGCACCGCGTCGTCGTCCACGGCTCGGGTACGGCGGGCATCGGCATCGCGGACCAGCTGCGGGACGCGATGTGCGTGGCCGGGCTCTCCCGCGACGAGGCGACCAGGCGTTTCTGGTGTGTCGGGCGCCACGGCCTGCTCGCGGACGACCGCGAGGACCTGCGCGACTTCCAGGAGCCCTACGCGCGCCCTGTGGCCGAGGTGTCGGGCTGGGAGCGCGACGAGCAGATCGGCGGTGTCAGCCTCGCGGAGGTCGTCCGGCAGGTCCGGCCCACGGTGCTGATCGGGACGTCGGGGCGCCCGCAGGTCTTCACCGAGCAGCTCGTGCGCGAGATGGCCGCTCACGTCGAGCGGCCGATCATCATGCCGATGTCCAACCCGACGAACCTGGCCGAGGCGTTCCCCGCGGACCTGCTGGAGTGGACCGACGGCCGTGCCCTCGTGGCGTCGGGAAGCCCGTTCCCACCCGTGCTGCACGAGGGCACGACGTATGAGATCGCGCAGGTCAACAACGCACTGGTGTTCCCGGGGCTCGGGCTGGGCGTGATCGTCGCCCGCGCCACCCGGATCACCGACGGCATGTTCCTCGCCGCCGCCGAGGCGGTGGCCGCGCGGGCCGACACCTCCGCGCCCGGCGCCTCGCTGCTCCCCCGGGTCGCCGACCTGCGCGCGACGTCCGCCGTCGTGGCGGCCGCGGTCGCGAGAGCTGCGGTGGACGACGGCGTGGCCACGGCGGTCATCGACGCCAGGCTCGACGACGCGATCTACGACGCCATGTGGCGCTGCGAGTACCACCCCGTCAGCGCCGTGTGAGCGCCCCTCGACAGGGCAACGCCTACGCTGATCACAAGCACAAGATGCACCGAGAGGAGCAGGCTATGGCCGCCGATGCGACCCGACCGCCTCGGCTTCCGCCGCCCTGGTTCATCCACACGGCCTGGCGCGCCCACCGACTCCTGTACCGCGTCACCGGCGGACGAGCACTGTGGACCACGTCGAACAAGCGGGGCTGGGGTGCGCTGCGACTCACGACCACAGGTCGCAAGTCCGGTCTCGAGCGCAGCGTCATCGTCGGGTACCTCGAGGACGGTCCCAACCTCGTCACCCTGGCCATGAACGGGTGGGACGAGGGCCACCCCGCCTGGTGGCTCAACCTTGAGGCGCACCCCGAGGCCGTCGTACGCCTCGCGCGCCAGCAGCCTCGGACGTTCCGGGCCAGGGCAGCTCAGGGCGAGGAGCGCCAGCGGCTCTGGGCGCTGTGGGGCTCCGTCGACAAGGGTCTCGACCAGTACGCCACCCTGCGCACGGTCGAGACACCGGTCGTCGTCCTCGAGCCGACAGGCACCGCCTGACCTCCTCGCGCGAGGGTGAGGAGGCGTCGGATCCCTGTCACCCTGCGAACGGGCGGTTGCCATCGGGGAGGCAGGTCGGCCGGACGAGTCGGGTCCACGCCTAGGGTGTCGGCATGGAGCACCAGGCCAACGTGCACGGCGATCCGCTCGAGGTGTGCAGCCTCGACCCCGTGACCGGCTTCTATCGTGACGGCTACACCACCACAGGCCCCGAGGACCTCGGCTCGCACACCGTGTGCACGGTGCTGACGTCGGAGTTCCTCGAGCACCAGCGCGGCCTGGGCAACGACCTGACGACGCCCATGCCTCAGTACGGCTTCACTGGTCTCGCGCCGGGCGACCGCTGGGGGGTGTGCGCGAGCCTGTGGTTCGAGTCGTACACCGCCGGCGTGAAGGCGCCGGTGGTGCTGCGCGCGACCAACATCGCGGCGTTGGACCACGTGCCGCAGGATGCCCTCGTCGAGTGCGCGGCGGATGCTCCGGACGACCCTTCGTCGCTGCTCACCTGAGCGACGTGGCGGACGAGTCGACTCATCGCAGACTCGTTCAGCGCGCTACATAGACCGTGTTCGTCGCCTCGCGCTCCTGCAGGGGGTTGTCGAACGGCACGACCTCGACATCAACGTCGGCGAACACGCGCCGCAGCACACCGAGGTAGTCCTCGTCCGGCGGGTCGTTCGACCACAGCGTGAAGACGCCTTGCGGACGCAGCCGCGCAGCCAGCTGCCGGATGCCGGCCTCACGGTAGAAGCTGGCGTGGTCGGGGTGCAGGAGATGCCGTGGCGAGTGGTCGATATCGACCACCACTGCGTCGAAGCGTCGGTCCGCCTCCTCCGGGTCGAAGCCACACGTAGCCACCAGCTCGAAGAAGTCGCCGTGCACGAGCCGGCAGCGCGGATCGGTCGACGACGAGACGCTCACCGGCACCAGCCCGCGCTCATGCCACCCGATGACGGCCTCGAGCGCGTCGACCACCACGAGCGAGCGCACCCGGGGGTCGTCGAGCACCGTCTGTGCGGTGTAGCCGAGACCCAGCCCACCGACGACCACGTCGAGCTCGTTGCCGTCCAGCGCGGTGAGCGCCAGCCTGGCCACGGCCACCTCGGCGACGGTGAAGCGGCTCGACATGAGGTACTCGTCGCCCAGCTTGACCTCGAAGACGTCGCCACCGGTCGTGGGATCGAGCCTGCGCCACAGCGTGACCTCACCGAGCGGCGTCGGGCTGACGTCGAGCACCTCGAACCGAGCGCTCACCCGTGTCACCGCTCCCGCATCGATGAGGCTGATGTCGCGCGCCTCGCCGTCGACCCTACTCACGTTACGGCCCGAGCCATGCGATCCTGCGGCGTGGAACAGCGACGGTTGACGGTCGGATGCGACTTCACCTATGAGGCGACGGCGCTCACGCCGGCCGTCTTCCAGGTGCAGCCGATCCCGTCGTCGTGGGTGAGCGTGAGCTCGGAATCCTGGTCGTCGACGCCTCCCATGGCGCTGCGCCGCTACGTCGATCTCTACGACAACCCGTGCACCCGCGTCGTGCTCCCCGTCGGGGAGTCGACCTTCCGTTACTCGGCGGAGGTCGTCGTACCGGACGCGGTCGAGGAAGCCGACGAGAGTGCCCGCGAGATCGCTCCCGACGACCTCCCGGACCACGTCCTCGTCTATACGCTGCCGAGTCGATACTGCCTCCCCGACGTCCTCGGTGACGAGGCCTGGGAGCGCTTTGGAGCGCAGCCGCAGGGCTACACCCGGGTCCAGGCGATCTGCGACCACGTGCACTCGCACTTGCGCTTCGCCTACGGCAGCTCGACCCCGTGGTCGACGGCCGTCGACGTCAACAGCACGGGGCTGGGCGTCTGCCGCGACTACACCCACCTGGCCATCTCACTATGCCGTGCGCTGAATATCCCGGCCCGCTACGTGTTCGGCTACCTACCCCACCTCGACGTCCCCGACGACGGAGTCGTCATGGACTTCGCCGCGTGGATGGAAGTGTGGCTCGACGATCGCTGGTGGACCTTCGACCCCCGCAACAACGTGCGCCGCAAGGGCCGCGTCGTGATCGGGCGGGGACGCGACGCCGCCGACGTGGCCATGGCCACCACGTTCGGGGGCCCGCTGCTGCGATCCATGACGGTGCGCGCCGGGCTCTCGTCACTCGCCTAGGCATTCCGCGACGGAGCTGATGCAGGGCAGCAGGATGAGATCGTCACGAGACGCCTGCTCTCAGTGCTCGCTGACGTTGGCGCGCACCACGTCGATGTCGATGTCGCCGGCCCTGTTCCGGGCGTGCGCGGTGGTGCCACCGCCTAGCCGGATGGCGTCACGTGCGGTGCCGCAGTCGGGCAGGGCCACAGTGTGAGTCGGCTCGCTCGCAGGGCTACCCTCATGCGGGTGAGCAGGATCTTCGGCACCAGCGTCGCCTCGGTGTATCCCCTCTACCTGTCCAAGGTGGAGCGCAAGGGGCGGACTCAGGATGAGCTCGACGAGGTCATCTGCTGGCTGTCCGGCTTCGACGCGGCGCAGCTCTGCGCCCACCTCGGGTCCGGCACCACCTTCGCGAACTTCTTCGCCGACGCTCGGCTCCACCCGAACGCCACACTGATCACCGGCTCGGTGTGCGGGGTACGCGTGCAGGAGGTCGACGACCCGCTCATGCGACAGATCCGCTACCTCGACAAGCTCGTCGACGAGCTGGCCAAGGGCCGACCGATGAGCAAGGTCCTGCGCTCATGAAGGGGTCGGGTCCGGGCCGCGACCGCGACGCCGAGGCCGAGGCGCTGCGCCGGTTTCAGGCGGCGATCTCGGGGCTGGACCTGGCCGGGCTCACCCGGGTCGCCGGCGACCTCGATCTGCTCGGCGGGCGGCTGGCCCGTGCCGCGGCCCGTCCGGATCGGCGTCGTCCGCCGTTGCCGGGCAGGCATGTGCTGCGCGTGCGGGTCGACCTCGATGACGCGACGCCGCCGATCTGGCGGCGCCTGGACCTGCGATCGGACCTCACGCTCGACGTGCTGCACCAGGTGCTCCAGGCGGCGTTCGGCTGGAGCGACTCGCACCTGCATCGCTTCTCCCTCGGCGGCGGGCCGTTCCACCCCACCGCGCAGCTGTTCCTCTGCCCGTACGACGTCGAGGAAGGCGACGAGGAAGGCGGCATCCCGGCTGCGGACGTGCGCCTCGACGAGACGCTTCAGGAGCTCGGCGACGAGTTGGCGTACGCCTACGACTACGGCGACGGGTGGGAGCTGACGCTGCGGCTCGAAGCAGTCCGTCCCGCGATGGGTGACACACCGCCGGCGGTCGTCGTCGAGGGAGCTCGGGCTGCACCGCCCGAGGACTGTGGTGGCCTGCGCGACGCCGCCTCGCTCGCCACTGTCCTGGACGACCCGGATCTCTTCGACCTGGACGAAGTCAACCGTTCGCTGCAGCAACCCTTCTTCGTCCTCCGCGAGCTCGGCGTCGACCCACGTCTGGTCGACCTCGTGAATCGTCTCGCACACTCCGCCGTCGGCGACGACCTCGCGGTCCGGGCACTGGCACTGACGTCCGCGCCGACGCGACCGGAGCGCGACGAGCTCGCGGCGGCGCTGCCCGGTCACCTGTGGTTTCTCGATCGAGCGCGAGGCGGTGGCATCGAGCTCACCGCCGCCGGCTACCTCAAGCCGGCCGACGTGGAGGCCGCGTCGCTCATGGTTCCGGCCATGGCCGGCTGGATCGGGAAGAACAACCGGGAGAGCATGGCGATCCCCCTGCTCGAGTTCCGGAAGTCGCTGCAGCGAGCAGGGTTGCTGCGCAAGCACAAGGGTGCGCTGGTGCTCACCCGGGCAGGGGCGGCCGCTCAGCGGGACCCGGTCGTCCTGTGGGGGCACCTCTGCTCGCGCCTCGTGCCTGCGGGCGGCGGCTTCGACACCGTGGCCACCCTGCTCCTGCTGGCGTACGCGGGCTCGTCGGCGAACCGCGAGCTCCCGCTCACGGCCGTGGCTGCGGCGCTCACCGCCCTGGGTTGGCGCCACTCCGACGGTCAGCCGATCGAGCCGTACTCGCTCTACGGTCTGGCGGCCTTCGACGTCCTCGTCAATGTCACCGGCCGACCTGCCGCGCTCGGCGGGCGACACCGGATCAGCCCAGCTGCCGCAGCCCTCGCCACCGAGGCACTCCGTCCGAACGCGTAGCGGGTGGAGGGGGGCCAGATGAGACTCACCGGGCCAGCCGCAGCACTGAAGGTGGCTCAGCGTCTGCGCAGCTCGCGTGCCGACCTGGCAACGCCAGCCGGATCATCCGGACGGGGCTCGCGGACCACCAGGCGCGCGACGGCCAGGTCAGCGTCCGTACCTGTCTCGAACGCGCGGGCTACGTCGTCGCGTGCGCGTCCAGCACGGCGGTAGCCCCGAAGCTCCCACCGGCGTACCTGATGGCTGCCGTCGGGCCGATCCTGCGTGGCAACGACGTCCCACGGCCGGCGCAGCAACACGCGCGCGGCACCCGCAAGGAGGACGGCCAGGAGCAGCACGAGGCCGTCGACCACGACCAACACGAAGGGCAGCAGCACGAACCAGGCAAGCACCAGCAACGCCAGCACGGCCAGAACAGCGAGGAGCACCACGACAAGGTCGCCCGGATCGACGTCGACGCCACCTCCGCCTGCATCGTCCGTGACGGAGTCCAGACCACCTCCGCCACCGAGGTCAACGGTCGAGGATGGAGTCTCGGTCCCGACGTCAACAGCACCGGTGAGGTCGCCGCCTCCGCCCACGTCGAGGTCCGGCGCTTGAGCGAGGTCGGGCGAGAAGTCACCGGGAAGTCCGCTCCCGCCTCCGACGTCGAGGCCCAGCGCCTGCGCGAGGTCGGGCGAGAAGTCGCCTGCGAGATCGCTACCGCCACCGGCATCGAGGGGGTCGGGGGCGGAGGAGGCATCCAACGCGCCCGTTGGCGCACCGGGCCAAGGAGCCGAAGCCGCCAGGTCCAGCGGGTCTGGGGCGGCGTCCAGCACCCGGCGGTCCCAGCCGCGGGCGTACACGCGCAGCGGCGCCTCGTACCAGCGCTCCGGATGACCTTCCAGGTATGCACCCACGCGATCCCGAAGGCCCCGGTACCGGGGCACCCAGGCGCGCTTCACCCACCACGTGTCGCCGCTCGGGCTCCGGACCTGCGTCACACCCACGGACCGAGCCTGCCACGAGCGCCGAACTCGACCTCAACCCGGTCGCCGACAGATGGACGCAGTCGCGATCATTCGTGACGCGCTCAGCACGGAAGCTGCCCTCGCCAGAGTTGCTTGGCACAGGGGCCTTCTGACCGAAGAAGTGCCGGTGGACGAAGCACGATCAGCGGCCCGGGGGCGGTGTGAGGTTGTAGCGGGCGATGACATCGTCCAGCCACGGAGCGTCCTGAAAGACGAGCCCGTGCTCCTCCGCGAGAGCCGCGACCACCTCTGGAGTGGGGCCGCCGGACGCCATCACCTCTCCGATCCCCCAGAAGAAGTGCTCGAAGCCTGCTGGGCTGATCACCTCGATCATCCGGGCTGGAACAGATCCCGCGTTCCACATGGTGTGCGTCTCACCGCGGGGCTTGGTGATGTAGCCACCGGCCCCCAGGACGACCTCGCGGTCGCCGGACCGGAAGCCGATCTCCCCCTCGGTGACGATGGAGTACTCGTCCTCACGCGTGTGAAGGTGCGGGGGCACGCAGGCGCCGACCGGGAAGGGGTGCTCGACGATGGACACATTGCCGTTGGTCTGCTCGCCGAAGAGTTTGAACACCACCCCGATACTCCCCAGATCTCGGGTCTCCCCCTCGCCCGGGCGCACCACGGTCAGTTTCGGCGCTTCGACACTCTCCATAGTTGCGACTCCCTCGATGCTTTCACAGTACAGTTGTGTATCTCCAAATAGACACCTCTGGAGCCAAGGAGTCAACGGTTGTGCACGACCAGTCGAGCTCGACGCCAAAGCGGGGCTATCACAAGACCAAGCGCGCCGAGGACCAGGAGCGGACCCGGGCGCGGATCGTCGACGCGGCCGAGGAGCTCCATCGGACGCTTGGTCCGTCGCGCACCAGCGTTTCGGCGATCGCCGAGCATGCCGCTGTGACCCGAGCGACGGTCTACCGACACTTCTCCGATGAGGAGTCCCTGTTCCTCGCCTGTTCGAGCCAATGGCTCTCGCGCCAGCGGCTCCCCCACGTGGATACGTGGACGGCGCACGAGGACCCGCTGGCTCGCCTGCGTGTCGGTCTCACCGACATCTACCGCTACTACCGGTCTGGCGAGCAGATGCTCACCAGCATCCACCGGGATGCGGAGTCCGTTCCGCCAAGCGTCACGGCGAACCGGGCCCAAGCGCAGAGGCGATGGGTCGAAGCGCTCCTTGCGCCGTTCCCCCGCCGCAGCCCCAGGATCTTGCCGGCGGCGATCGGGCATGCAGCCGCCTTCGAAACGTGGCGGTCCCTGTGCGTCGTCCAGGGCCTGTCTAACCGCTCTGCGGTCGAACTCATGCTCGGCATGGTGACCACGATGCACCGGGCTCGTACGGTCTAGGTCTCACCTGCACTCACTTGGGTGGCGGGGGCAGGATGTCAACCGGCGACCTCTGGGCTATGAGGCGTCTCCCACCGGCACGACCGTCAGTGCGTCGATGCCTGCGAAGTCGTCGGGGTTCCGTGTGAAGACGGGGAGCCCGTTGGCCACGGCGGTCGCGGCGATCAGGGCATCGTAGGCACGGGCACTGGACTTACGTCCCGACGAGCGCAGCTGCGCGGCCACCCGACCGAACGCGCGCGCGGCGGCAGCATCGAACGGGATCGGGTCGAAGTCGGCTTCCACTTGCTGGAGCACGCTCTGCCGGGCGATCCGGTCGGCGTCGTTCCTGGCCACCAACGGGCCGACCGACAGCTCGGCGAGGGTGATCGCGGAGACGAAGCACCGCGACGGGAGATCCGCCGAGTCTGTGATCGCGCCCAAGCTGACCACGACGCTGGTGTCGAGCAGCCCGACCTCGTGCTCGCTCACAGCGCCGGATCCAGCACCGCGTCGATGTCAGCACGCAGAGCCTCGAGATCGAGCACGGGGATCGTGGCCCAGCGATCGATCACCACGGTCGACGGCGTACCGGACGCGGCCACCGGGCGCAGCTCCGCGACAGGCTTGCCAGCTCGGGTCACCGTCACCCGCTCCCCGCGCAGCACGGAGTCGAGGACGTCACCGCCATGGTTTCGCAGGTCGCGAACACTCACCTCAGCCATAACCTCAGTGTCTCACGCGTGATACACAGGGTCAACGACGTCGGCCGGTCTTCACGGGAACAGGCACCACACCGGTCTCGCGGCATGCATCCCACGGTCAGCCGCTGCTGACGCGCAGCGATCCGTCAACTGCCTCGAGTCCGTGGGCCAGCAGCCCTCCGATCATGGAGTTTTAGTGGCTCGGATCCTGGGATTGAAACGCAGGAAATGCTAGTCTGCGGCCGTGCCAGCCCAGTTGCCTGACTTCGCCACACGCCGAATCTCAGCCATTCTCCAGACGCTCGCCGACGAGGAGTCGGTGATCGCGGTCCACGGTCCTCGAGCGGTCGGCAAGTCCACCGTGCTCAGCGTGTTCGCCGAGGCGCGTGGCGTGGCGGTCCTCGATCTCGATGACGCCGCAGTGCGAGACGTGGTGCTGGCGAACCCGACGTTGGCGGTGGGAGGACGCACGCCCGTGTGCCTGGACGAATACCAGCGGGCACCGGCCGTCCTCGACGCGATCAAGGCCCGACTCAACCGCGAAGGCAGCCGACCTGGAACTGCCGTGATCACCGGCTCGACCCGACAGGACGCGCTGCCGCGCACGGCCCAGGCCCTGACCGGCAGATTGCACTCGCTGACGATCTGGCCCATGTCCCAAGGTGAGATCAGTGGGGTCACCGAGGATCTGCTGATCGCGTTACGCGCCGATCCCGACGGCACCGTCGCTGTCCACCCGACCTCGGCGACGACTCGCGCCGACTATGTCGCCCGGGTCGTGGCGGGTGGCTTCCCCCTGGCGTTGCGTCGCAGTGGTGCCGCGCGCACCCGCTGGTTCGACAACTACGTCACCCAGTCCATCGAGCGTGACGCCCTGGAACTCGCGCGTGTCCGCCAGCGGCAGGTCCTGCGCGATCTGCTCGGTCGCCTCGCTGGGCGCACGGGTCAGGTCCTCGACCTGACCAAGGCTTCCGCGGGGCTGGCCGTCGACCGCACCACGATCGAACAGTACGTCCGGCTGCTCGAGGACCTGTTCCTGGTGCAACGGTTGCCGGCCTGGGGAAAGACCTTGCGCGCCCGCGCGGCCGCGACACCGAAGGTGCACGTCGTGGACTCCGGCCTGGCGGCTCGGCTGCTGGGGGTGTCCGAGGCGAAGCTGGCAACTCTGGACCCAACGACGCAGTCCGAGTTCGGTCACCTGCTCGAGACCTTCGTCGTCGGTGAGCTGCGCAAGCAGGTGTCCTGGCTCGACGAGCGAGTGACGACGGGCCACTGGCGCACCCACGACGGAGACGAGGTCGATCTCGTCATCGAGTTCGACGACGGCCGGGTGCTGGCCTTCGAGGTCAAGGCAAACGAACGCGTCACCGGCGAGGATCTCAAGGGCCTGCGCAAACTCCGAGAGGCCCTCGGTGGTCGACTCATCGCCGGAGTCGCGTTCAGCACCGGAGCCCGCTCCTACACCTACGACGACAGACTCCACGTCCTCCCGATCGACCGGCTGTGGCGACCCGCGGCTGAGACCGCGGCGCGGTAACGCGACCAGCCTGAGCCTGCGGACTCAAGACGCGCCGGAGCCGTCTGAGGCCATCTCGACCTTGGCCAAGAGCGTCGGTTCCCGACGTTGGTCTCGACCGCACCAAAGGTGTACGCAGAGGCCTTGAATGCGTCCGCATGCTCTACAGACGTTGGCGCCAGCAGCTGGTACCCGGCGGGGAACGCACCGAACGCCTACCCCGCTGCCCGCAAGCCGTTTGGCCGCCCTTGTACCTCTCGGCGTCGCGCACTGACACCGCAGCCGCGCAGCCTCGTTGGCACGGTTGCGTCGTTCGCCGGGAAACGACGATGGACCGGTCCCTGAGGACCGGTCCATCGTCGTTGGTAGCGGGGGCAGGATTTGAACCTGCGACCTCTGGAAGGATTCGCACCCTTGCCGAACGTCTACCGTCAAGCCCGGAATCCCTTGGGATACCTCGGTTATTCGAGGATCGCCCTCGACTGTCAGTTGCCAATCCTACCCGGTCGTCGCGGGTTGTTGGTGCAACGTTTGCGACCAGCAAAGGACCATCCATCAAGTCCGTCGCTCGATGCTGACGAGCAAGTGCACATTCTGGATGCCCGCCTGCGTGCGGAGCACAATCGAGCCCGGTCGTCATCTCTTCAGTCGAGTCGCAGAGTGCTGCAAAGCGGCCCGCGCCATCGCTCGTCCGGCAGTTGTCGGTGGGCCTTCCGATGGGAGCGACATCACGGGCTGAACCCGTCCAAGGTGCTGAGCACGTTCACGGTGTCCCACGAGACCCGTTGGACTACGTCGCTCGGAACACGGCCTCCGTCGACGTGCCATCCGTATGCGGTGAGGCTGTCGCCCACGACGGCGCGGAAGGACGCCGCGGACGTGTGGCGGCCGGCCGCGATCCCGAGCAGACACAGCGCACCGGCCTGGTGTTCGATCGAGTCGACGCCACCGGCGACGGCGATCTGCATGGGTGTCACCACATCGTGTGGTTCAGGTTGCGTCTCATGCCCATCGAAGGCCGCCCGACGTCTGAGAGCGGCAATCCCGACTCACTGCCGGTAGCCCAACGCGATTGAATGGCGTCCGACCCGGGCCTGGCAAAGGGGGCTTCCGAGGGTCAGACCGGTCCGGCATCTGTTGAGTCAATCGACCCAGCTTTGCTCGGCTCTGCCAAGCGCCGAGCCAGCGGGCGATCGCGCAGGCCCAGACCGGCACCTGAACTCGGCACCGCTGGTCGAACGCGCCACGTCGGGCCTCGGGGCGCAACTTCAGATGAGTCCAGCCAGACCGAACTCGGCAGCGCTGATGAGTCGCGGAATAGTCGGGTTCGCAGTCACTCGCTGTCTCCTTTCTCCTACTCAACATTACACCATCCTTCACTCTAACGGCAAGCGGACTTAAAGCATAAACTGTCAGTGCGGTTCCAAACACATGAACGCGAGCGCATTCCATGAAGATCGGTCTCGTCGGCTTTTCGGGTTCGGGCAAGAGCACCGTCTTCCAGTGGCTCACGGGCGAGGCCCCGGACCCGGCCAAAGTCCAGCAGGGGCAGATCGG
>JANMMN010000235.1:0-2452 GCA_031373405.1 Actinomycetes bacterium | reverse complement strand
GTACGCCGCGGGCGTCGCCGGTCGCACCCTGGTCGCGCGACGCACCCGCGGCAGACTCCTCGACTCCGTCGCGCATCCCGCCTCGGTGGCGGTGTTCGGTGCGCTGGTGGTCGAGTCGTGGCGCCGCCACGAGGACGGCACCCTGACCTGGCGCGGGCGCCGACTCCCCTGACCACGGCACGCCCTAGTCTCGATGACGTGGCACGAGTGGTGGTGATCGGCGCGGGCATGGGTGGCATGGCCGTGGCCGCGCGGCTCGCGGTGAAGCGCCACGAGGTGACCGTGTTCGAGCAGGCGGCGACGTACGGCGGGAAGCTCGGCACCCTCGCCCGCGACGGCTTCGTCTTCGACACCGGCCCGTCACTGCTCACCCTCCCGGCCGTCTACCGCGACCTGTTCAACAAGACCGGTGGCCCGCTCGAGGACGCGATCGGTCTCGTCGACCTCGAGCCGGCATTCTGCTACCGGTTCCCCGACGGCACCACGGTCGAGATGCCCGGCGTCGACGCGGGGCTGTGCGCAGCCGCGCTCGGGTCGGCGCTCGGCGGCACGGCGGAGGCGGACTGGCGCGCGTTCATCGCCCGCGCGGCCGACATCTGGCAGGTCACCCGCCGCCCCTTCCTGGAGTCGGCGCTCACCGGGCCTCGGGACCTGCTTCCCTTGGCGCGCAACATCTCCGACGTGCGCACCGTCGCGCCCTTCACCTCGCTGCGCGGGCTCGCGAAGCAGTACCTCCACGACCCGCGACTGCGCATGCTCGTCGACCGCTACGCGACGTACACCGGCTCGGACCCCCGACGCGCACCGGCGGCGCTCGCGACCGTGCCCTACGTGGAGCAGACCTTCGGCGCCTATCACGTCGCGGGAGGCGTGCGCCGCCTCGCCGACGCACTGCACCAGCGCACGCTGGAGCGTGGGGTCAGCTATCGGATGAGCACCGACGTGGTGGAGGTCATGACCGACTCCGCCCGGGTCACCGGCGTGCGCCTGCTGGGTGGCGAGGTGGTGCCTGCCGATGTCGTCGTCGCCAACGCCGACGCGACGCACGTCTATCGCGACCTCGTCCGCGACCCGCGCGGTGCCGCACCGCTGAAGCGGCTGCGCAGTGCGACCCCGTCGTTGTCGGGCTTCGTGCTGCTGCTCGCGGTGCGCGGTCGTACGCCGGGGCTGCGTCACCACAACGTGTGGTTCCCGCAGGACTACGACGCCGAGTTCGACGCGATCTTCGGACGCGACCCGCGACCGGTCGACGACCCGACCGTCTACGTCTGCGCGCCGGACGACGAGCAGATGCGACCCGACGCCGACCACGAGTCGTGGTTCGTCCTGGTCAACGCGCCCCGCCACTCGACCGGCGGCGAGCGGGGCACCATCGACTGGACCGCGCCCGGGCTCGCGACGACCTATCGCGACCGGATCCTCGACGTGATGGCTGCACGCGGCTTCGACGTTCGCGACCGCCTGGTGTGGTCCGAGATCCGTACTCCCGCCGACCTCGAGCTCGACACCCGCGCCCCGGGTGGCTCGATCTACGGCACGTCGAGCAACGGTGCGCGCGCGGCTTTCCTGCGCCCCGCCAACGAGTCTCCGGTCCCTGGTCTCTACCTCGTCGGTGGCTCGTCGCACCCCGGTGGCGGCCTCCCACTGGTGGGCATGTCGGCCGAGATCGTCGCCGAGCTCATCGGCCGCGCCTGACGAGCCGTCGCGACACAGCACCGCGCATCAACCTGCGCTGCTACCTCGGCACAGCGGTCGCTCGTCGTACGCCTCAGTGGCGTCAGCCAACGTCCTCGAACGGTAGGTCGATCGCAGCAGCGCTGGCCGGCCCACGCCGCTACGGTGAACGGATGTCGTCGGTCAAGCAGCTGCAAGTCACCTTCGACTGCGAAGAACCTGAGCGGGTCGCTCGCTTCTGGTGCGAGGTCCTCGGATACGTCGTTCCTCCGCCCCCCGAGGGGTTCGCGACGTGGGACGCATTCGATCGCGCGCTGCCGGCTGAGCGCCAGGGTTCGGCGTTCGCCTGCGTGGATCCCTCAGGCGTGGGCCCGCGGTTGTTCTTCCAGCGCGTTCCCGAGCACAAGGTCGTCAAGAATCGGCTGCATCTCGACGTGCGCGTCGGCACCGGGCTCGTGGGCGACGAGCGCCTGTCCGTGCTTGAGGCCGAATGTGCACGACTCGTCGCGCTCGGCGCGACGCGCGTGAGACTGCTCCGTGCCGATGGTGTCGACGAGTCGTGTCTCGTGATGCGGGACATCGAAGGCAACGAGTTCTGTCTCGACTGACAGCCCGCTGTCGGACGTCTGTCCTATTCTTGTCTCATGTCTCTCGCCCCCGCCATCGACGACTGGGACGACCCGTCCTGGTTGCGTGGCCCGATGCCGGAGGAGGTTGCGCTGGCCCACGAGCTCGCCTCGCTGGACCGGTGTGAGGACGAGGAGCGGGAGGGCGAGGA
>JANMMN010000203.1:0-10292 GCA_031373405.1 Actinomycetes bacterium | reverse complement strand
ACAGGGCTTCGCCGCCCACCTACCGGGCGATGGCAAGGTCGTTGTGGCAGGCGAGGCCCAGAACGCGATCACCGGTGTGAAGGATGTCGCGCTCGCCCGCTACACGACCGGTGGTCAGCTCGATTCCTCGTTCGGGTCTGCCGGCGTGGTGTCGACTCCGAGGCTGGATCGGGTCAGCTGACGCTGCGTCTGGAGGGTCCTCACCCGTTCGGCCCAGCGGCAGCCGTGCGATCCGCCGGGGCCCCGGTGTCCCGGCGTCGCGCCGCGGAGGTCGCGAACCTCGGGCCTAGGGTGAGGCAACACAGGACCCGGGAGAGGCACGACGATGAGCGAGGACGGCGGCTTCGAGGAGATCCTCGACGGCTTCTACCCCTACCGGAAGAGGACGCAGTCCTATCGCACCGTGCCGCCGGAGCCCCTCGAGCGCGGCCGGATCCTCGCCGAGATCACCGAGATGGCGCACACCGAGGACGCCCAGGGCCACACCGGGACGGTGTCGGGCAGCCTCTACAGCGGCGATCACGACCACTACGCGTTCCTCGGCGAGGTCTTCAGCCTGTTCAGCCACGCGAACGTGCTGCAACGGGACATGTATCCGAGTGCGACCAAGTTCGAGGGCGAGATCATCGCGATGACCTCGGACCTGCTGCACGGCACCGGCGTGGGCGTGGTGACCAGCGGCGGCTCGGAGAGCCTGATCACGGCGCTGTACTCCTACCGCGAGCACGCCCGCGAGACGCGTGGAGTGACCCGGCCCAACGTCGTGATGGCGACGACCGCGCACGTCGCGCTCGACAAGGGCGCGCACTGGATGGGCATCGAGGTGCGGCACGCCGGCCTCACCGACGGCTACCTCGCCGACGTCGAAGCGATGCGCGTCCTCATCGACGACCAGACCATCGCGCTGGTCGGCAGTGCCGCCAACTACGCGCACGGCCTCATCGACCCGATCGAGGAGATTGCCGCGCTCGCGGCCGAGCACGGCATCGGCATGCACGTCGACGGCTGCCTCGGCGGCTGGCTGCTCCCGTGGGTGGAGCGGCTCGGGTACGCCGTACCGCTGTGGGACTTCCGCGTCGCCGGTGTCACGTCGATCTCTGCCGACACGCACAAGTACGGATACGCGCTCAAGGGCTCGAGCGTGCTGCTCTACCGCGACAAGGACCTGCGCAAGAACCAGTACTTCACCTACCCCGACTGGCCTGGAGGTCTCTACCTCTCGCCGGGGCTCGCCGGCTCGCGCAGCGGCGGCATCATCGCCTCGACGTACGCGGCGATCCTCGCGACGGGAGCCTCGGGCTACCTCGCGGCGGCCGACGCGATCATGCGCACCGCGACCACGATCAAGGACGGCATCCGCGCCGGCATCCCCGAGCTTGAGGTGATCGGCGACCCGACTTTCCTCGTGGCCTTCCAGGCAGCCGGCGACCTCGACATCTACCTCGTCAACGACTCGCTCAAGGACCAGGGCTGGCGGATGAACTCCCTGCAGCTCCCGCCCGCGCTGCACTTCTGCATCACCCGGCCCAACACCGCAGCGGGTGTCGCCGAGCGATTCCTCGCCGCGCTCGAGATCGCGGTGGGCTACGCCGTGGAGCATCACGGCGTAGCCGCGAAGTCCGGTGCGATGTACGGCTTCGGTGGCACACCGCAGGGCAACGCGACGCTGGAGACGGTGATGGCCGGGGTGCTCGACGCGATGCACGAGGTCGCACCCGACGTGCCGGTGGCGTGAGTCGTGGGAGAGCGCTGGATCCTCGCGGTCGACCTCGGCAACGGCGGTCCGAAGGCCGCGGTGGTCTCGTTGGACGGCGAGGTGCGGCGGACGGCGCTGCGACCGGTGAGCGTGAGCATCGGGCTCGACGGCTCGGCCACCCAGGATGCGGCGGAGTGGTGGGTCGCACTGCTCGACGCCGTCCGCGAGGCCGTGCACGAGTCGCAGGCTGACCGCGACGCGCTGCACGCCATCGCGATCACCGGGCAGTGGGCCTCGACCGTGCCGGTGGGGGCCGACGGGAAGCCGGCCGGGCCGGTGCTCCTGTGGGCCGACACCCGAGCCCGTGATCTCGTCCGTGACGTCGTCGGCGGCCCGATCAACGTCGGTGGCTATGCCCCGCTCAAGGTGCTCCCGTTCGTCCGCACGACCGGCGGAGCCCCGACCCCGAGCGGGGCCGACCCCACCGGGCACTCCCTGCTGCTCCAGCGGCGGATGCGCGAGGTGTACGACCGCACGGTCGTGCTGCTCGAGCCGGTGGACTACATCGGGCTGCGCTTCACCGGCCGTGCCGCCGCCACGCCCGCGTCGATGACGGCGAGCTGGCTCACCGACAACCGCCCTGGGGCGCCGCTGGGCTATGTCGACTCCCTCGTCGCCCGCACCCGCCGTGATCGCGACCGGCTGCCCGAGCTGGTGCCGACGGGCTCGGTGCTCGGGCCGCTCACCGCCGCGGTCGCCACCGAGATCGGCGTCGCTCCCGGTGCTCCGGTGATCTGCGGGATCCCCGACCTGCACGCCGCGATCGTGGGCTCGGGTGCGGTCGCGCCGTACGAGACGCACGTCGCGATCTCGACGACCTCCTGGGTGAGCGCCCGGGTGCCGTTCAAGCGCACCGACGTGCTGCACTCGATCGCGACGATCCCCGGGCTCGATCCCGCGCACCCGCTCGTGGCCAACAACCAGGAGACCGGTGGTGCGGCCCTGCAGTGGTTGCGCGAGCAGGTCATCGCGCCCGCGGACGGGCTCACCGGTGGCGGCAGCGGGATCGGTCGCGAGGGCATGGCACCGGAGTCGTTGTCGCCGTCGTTCGAGGAGCTGCTGCGCCTCGCCGGGTCGGCGCCGCCCGGCTGTGAGGGCGTGCTGTTCATGCCGTGGCTCAACGGCGAGCGCAGCCCGGTCGAGGACAAACGCCTGCGGGGTGGCTGGCTCAACCTCTCGCTGCGCACCGACCGCGCGCTGCTCGTGCGCTCGGTGCTCGAGGGCGTTGCCTACAACGTGCGCTGGCTCATGGACTCCTACGAGAAGTTCCTGCGACGGCCGGTGCCCTCGGTGCGGATCCTCGGCGGCGGCGCGCAGAGCGAGCTCTGGTGCCAGATCCACGCCGACGTGCTCGACCGGCCCGTCGAGCAGGTCGCCGACCCGAGGCACGCGCAGCTGCGCGGTGTAGCCCTGTGGGCTCGGATCTGCCTCGGTGAGCTCACCCTCGAGGACGTGCCGTCGCTCGTGCCGGTCGCCCAGACCTTCACACCGTCCGGCTCGGCGGCGTACGGCGAGGGCTATGCGGAGTATCGCAAGCTCGCCGGAACGCTCTCCGGCCTCTACCACCGGCTCAACGGCTGACATGCAGGAGTGCAGATGACGAACGGTCCGCGCAAGCCACGCCCGCCGGCGCCCCCGCAGCGTGCGGAGGTCTCGCAACGTCGCAAGGATGTCGGGGCGGCGCTCGGCGTGCTGGGAGCGGTGATGGTGCTCGGCCTGCTGCTGGCGTTCGCCTGGAACGTCACCGTCGCCGCGCCCGCCGGCACTGATCCGTCGTGGTTCGGGATCCTGCAGTGGTCGGTGGTGCCGGCCATCGCGGTGGCCTTCGCAATCCGCCTGGTGCGCAGCGCGCGCGGCCACGACGGCCCGTCGTTGTGGCTGCTGCTGGGCGGCTCGCTGGTCGGGGTCGTCGGCCTGATGCTGGTCACCGTCACCATCGCCTCGGGCCGGGCGTGACTCGGGCGCAGCACTGATCGGGTCAGCATGAGTTCGCGGAGTTCGCGGAGTTCGCGGAGTCCGCAGCGTTGGCAGCGTTGGCGGCGTTGGCTGCGCTGGCAGCCGGGCGGTCCGGGTCATGCGGTGACGGGCAGCGCGCCCAGCTGACTGGGCCGCCGTGATCGCCCCGGTGGGTCGAACTGCCAATGCTCGGGATGGCCAGGGTCGGCCGCAGCGCCGAGCCCGCTCGCCTGCATGACCCACCCGCCCTCGTGCACGGCGTGGTGGTGCCGGCTGCACAACAGGACCAGGTTGGACAACGTGGTCGGTCCGCCCATCTCCCACGGGAGCACGTGGTGGGCCTGGGTGCGGCTGACGTCGACCCGGCAGCCGGGGAACGCGCAGTGGCGGTCGCGCACCTCGAGCAGTCGGCGCAGGCGTGCCGACACGAGCCGGCGCCCTCGCTCGGAGTAGAGCACCGTCTCGCGGTGGTCGCGCAGCAGGTCGGCGAGCCCGCCGCGGGGACAGTCACCGCTGGTGACGACCAGGCTGATGTAGCTGTCGCACAGGATCCGGGCCACCGACGGTGACGGCAGAAGAACGGGCTCGAGCCCGGGCAGGGCGAGCTCACCGCCGAGGCCCGCCTCGAGCCGCGTCGCGTCGACCGTGAGCGTCACGTGGGGCCGCACATCGTGGCGGTGGCCGACGGAACCCGTGTCGAGCATCCGGGTGGCGAGGTGACCCAGGGCAAGGGCGAGCAGGTGCGGACGGGTTCGCCGGCGTCGACGGTCGGCGAGCGCGTCGTCGCCGAGCACGACCGCCTCTGCGGGCAGCGTGCCCTCGCGGTGCCACCTGTCGACGATCCGGTCCAGGACGGTGAGGAGCGCTGCGGCGGTCTCCGCGCTGAGATAGCCGTCGACCCGGACGCCGACACCGTCGGGGTGCATCGCCAGGGTCTGGTCGTCGTGGGAGTCAGCCACTGCCTGTGCCGCGCCCTCGGGATCAGCCAGGACCTTGAGCCGGCCGACCGCGCGGGCAACGGTGTCGACCGAAGCCTGCGCGGCGAGCGCGACCAGCGTGTCTTCCGCGATGACCCGCTGGGCGGCCCGGTCGTCGTAGGGGAGCGAACGCATCGCGACGTCGACGCCCTGCGTGATCGTGCGGACCGCGCCGCGCGAGATCCGGCCATCGATCCATGCCTGGCTCGCCATCGGGTAGCGCTCGTCGAGTGCACAGGCCTGACCCAGCGTCGCCGAGGCCTCGCCCGAGGAGAGCTTGGCCTCGACGATCAGCCACCGCGTGGTGGAGACGTGCCCGTTTGGCAGCAGGCCATCACGGTGGACCACACCCGTGGCGATGGTCGCGGCGGCAGTCGCGCGATCGGCGGCGCGGTGCAGCGCAACCGTGAGGACGGGCCGATCCGCGGTCGGGAGGTCGGTCAGTGCTCCGGCCGTCACCAGCTCGCCCACCCGCGCGGCCGCGGTCGCCAGGTCGGCGACCGCAGCAGCCAGCGCCGGGCCGGGAGCGACTGGCGGGGTCGGATCGGGACGCATGTATGAATCGTAGGTCGTACCTCCGACAACGGGACGGCACGACGTCGCCAGTCGTGACGCACGTGACCACCGGCTCACGGACCGCCTCGGGCTGGATGCGATGAAGGGCGGATCGGTTCGGTCCTATCGAACTTATGGACCCTTCAGTGGCGGGGCCTCGCGCGTTCACGCTCGCCCGTGGTGGGCCCCGTCGCGTACAGTGCAGACATAACTGCACAGGGGGTGATCGGTTTCGACTTCGTCTGTTGTGATGGGAGAAGCGGGCCGAGGATGCTGGTTATCTCGCAAACGATCCAGCAACTAAACACAAGTGCCAATACATCGCGCACTGACCTCACTCTCGCTGCTTAAGCGAGCCTGAAGTCCGTCAGCCCGGGGATGTTCCCGTCCCGGTTCCTGGCGTCAGCTAGGGGACTTACTGCGACACCCGGTCACGGGGCAGCGCAGGACATCACACAGTGACTGAGCCCGTCGACAGCTTGTCCGCGTGACCGTCGGGGCCGAGAAAAACACAGCGGACTGCGCCCGGAGAAGACCCTGATCACCAACGAAGGACGCGGGTTCGATTCCCGCCACCTCCACTCACCCCTGTTCACGAATGAAGCCCCTGCCTTCGGCAGGGGCTTCATTCGTCGTCGGGTCGCGAGGTGGCGGGCATCGAGAGGAGCGCTCCCGGCAGCGCACTGCCGCCGTCGGCGCGAAACGCCGCGTCCCGGCGGCGCCGTCCCACGACGACGTATCCCGCCACCTCCACAAGTCGATGCACGCGGATGAAGATGGGGGCTGGGCCGGTTGGTCATACCGGGTTATACTCGCCTCCGTGAAGACGGCAATCTCTATACCTGATGAGACATTCGAGAAGGCTTCCCGGCGAGCTCATGACCTGGGGATGAGCCGGTCGGAGTTCTTCACGCGCGCGGCGGCTCGCTATCTCGATGAGCTCGACGCAGAGTCCCTGACCCACCAGATCGACCTCGCCGTGGCCGCCCTCGGCGATGGGGACGACTCGACGTCGGACGCCGTTGCCGCCGGTCGCCGAGCCCTCGACGCCGAGTCGGGCGAGTGGTGATCGAGCGGGGCGGGATCTACTGGACAGGTCTCGGGGCACCGTCCGGGTCTCGTCCAGCGAAGCGACGTCCCGTCGTGGTGATCTCGGCTGACACGTACAACCAGAGCCGCCTCGCAACCGTCGTGGCCCTGGTGATCACATCCAGGACTGACCTCGCGACAATGCCCGGAAACGTGTTCCTGCCGGCCGCTGCCACGGGACTTCCGCGCGACTCCGTCGTCAACGTGACGGCCGTGGTCACGCTCAACAAGGCTGATCTGGCCGAACAATCCGGCGTTGCTCCGCTGGCGCTCCTGCGCGAGATCGACCGCGGGCTCCGGACCTCCCTCGACCTGTAGAACCGTGCAACCGACGCCTTGATGCAGGACGTTGCGGGTTGTGCTCGCCACCACAGGGATCCGACGGGCTCAGATGGTTCCGACGAGTCGGGAGGAGCACCACGAGGGCGTCCCCGCGAATCTCGACGGGCTCGACGCAGAGTCCCTGACCCCGCTCAGGACTCGCGTGCGTCGTCCCGCAGAGCCGTGTGCCGGATCTCGACCTCACCGAGCTCGGAATCCGATGCGGACTCCAGCTTGATCAGCTTGTTGTCCGCCTCCGGCAGCGCGTGGAGGACCTCGTCGAGCTTGTGGTGCAGCGCTTCTTGCTGCCGGGTCGCGGTGTGCTGGAGGACGAACACCGTCACCATGGTGATCGCCCCAGCCACGGCGGCGAACCACACCAGGATCGGCTCCGGGTGATCCGACACGAGCGCCGCCGCGAGGACCACGAGGCTCGCCACCGCTGCGATCACGGACGCTGCGGCCGTCGACGACCACGCCGTGAGGAAGTGCAGTGTCCGGCTGGCGACCGAGACGTCGGCGGGTGCTGGCTTGGGGGTCATGGCCTCACCATGACGCGACCGTGTGACGACCGCGTGCGTGCCGTCGTCATCTCGGGCAGCTCGTCCACGGTTTCCTCCTCGGTTGTATCGCGTAGTACGACACCGTAGACCTACGTCACTTGACACGCCGCACCACCAGGGCATGTACTGGGGACTACACCGTAGATCTACGGCGCAGGAGCCGGTCTGACCGCTCCGCCACTCAACCGAAAGGATCCACATGACCAGCGTTGCCGTGATCGCGCACTCGGGCAAGACGTTCGGCGGGGGCCTCGGCGAGCTACGGCAGGTCCTCGACGACGCCGGGTTCGCGCAGCCCCTCTGGTACGAGGTGGCCAAGAGCCGGCAGGTGCCGGCCTGCGCACGCGAGGCCCTCGAGGCAGGAGCGGACCTGCTGTTCGTCTGGGGTGGTGACGGCACGGTGCAGCGCTGCATCGACACCGTCGCCGGGTCCGGCACGCCCATCGCGATCCTGCCCGCCGGGACGGCCAACCTGCTGGCCACGAACCTCGGCATCCCGCAGGACATCGCGGCCGCGGTGGAGATCGGGCTCCACGGCGAACGTCGACCGTTGGACACCGGCACGGTCAACGGAGAGCACTTCGCCGTGATGGCCGGTGCAGGCCTCGACGCGCTGATGATCCGCGATGCCGACGCCGGGCTGAAGGACCGCGTCGGCCGGGCGGCCTATCTCTGGACCGGCGCGAAGAACCTCGGCGCGAGCCCGGTCCGGGCCACCGTCGAGGTGGAGGGCCGACGCTTCCACAAGGGCACCATCACCTGTGTGCTCGTGGGCAACGTGAAAGACGTGTTCGCCGGCATCGAGGTCTTTGACGGCTCCCGGCCCGACGACGGCCTGATGGAGCTCGGCGTCGTCACGGCGAAGAGCCGGACCCAGTGGGCGCGGACCATCGGCCGGGTCGTCCTCGGCCGGGCCGAGCGCTCGCCGTTCGTCGTCACGACGCGGGGGACGACGATGCGCGTGAACTTCGACCGGGCCACGGCGTACGAGCTCGATGGCGGAGTCCGCAAGGCGACGAAGAAGCTGCGCATCAAGGTGCGCCCGGCGTCCATCGTGATCTGCGTGCCGGCCGCAGCGGCCGACGGGTCGACCGAGGCGTGATGACGACCGAGGGCGGAGCGTCCGGTGCCGTCGACGCTGCCGAGTCCGCCGCGAACAGCACGCCGATGAGCTGGCTGGCGCGAATCGGACTCACTGCGCGCGGCGTGGTCTACCTGGTCATGGGGTGGCTCGCTGTCCTCGTGGCCACCGGCAGCCAGGCCGATGTCGACCAGAAGGGTGCTCTCACGCAAGTACTCGGGGCGCCCTTCGGCGCGGCGCTCGTGTGGCTGCTGGCCCTCGGTTTCGCGGCCTACTCCGTGTGGCGCCTGTCCGAAGCCGCGTTCGGCGTCACCGGTGCACCGCCCGGTGCCGGCCCCCGGCTCGAGTCGTTGGCGAGAGCGATCGGCTACGGCGCCTTCGCCGTCACCTCTCTCGCGCTCCTCCACGGGTCAGGCGGGACCCAGTCGGGGGAGCAGGGACAGCTGGCCGGCACGGTCATGTCCCAGCCCGGTGGGCGGTGGCTGGTGGCACTCGTCGGACTCGGCGTGATGGCAGTAGGGCTCGTCATGGTGCGCGAGGGCTGGAGCGCGAAGTTCCTGCGCTACTTCGGCTATCTGCCGTCGGCGCTGCGTGGCGCCGTGGTGCTGCTCGGCCGCGTGGGCACTGTCGCCCGCGGGATCGTGTTCGCCATCACGGGGTTCCTGGTCGTCGCCGCCGCATGGACAGCGACCGCGGCGAAGGCGGGTGGCATCGACGAAGCCTTCGAGACACTGCTGGGGCAGCCGTACGGGACTGTGCTCGTGGTGGTCCTGGGTCTGGGCCTGATCGTGTTCGGCGTGTACGGGCTCGCCGAAGCGGCTTGGCGTCGCGTGACGGACGCAGACCCGGCATGACTCACCAGCAGCAATCCTCGCCGTATCCACCCCTGCGTCGTCGTGACGTCGCCGGGCGACTCGTCGGCGGCGGGCTGGTGCTCGCGCTCGCCCTCTCGCTCGTCGGATGGGTCATCGTCACGCTGGCGACACCGTCGGCGCTCAGCCGCGCCGAGATCGGCGTCAACCAATGGTTCGTCGACGCCCGCACCCCGACGCTCGACACGCTCAGCCACCTCGGCAGCTCGCTCTCCGACACCGTCACCTGCATCGTGCTGCTCGTGGTGCTCACCATGGCCTTCCGGTGGTGGCTGGGGCGCTGGCGCGAGTCGTGGACGCTGTTCGCGGCGATCGTGGGCGAGCTGCTCGTCTTCCTCATCGTCACTGCCGTGGTGAACCGACCGCGCCCCGGTGTGCCGCACCTGGACGCTGCACCACCGACCTCGAGCTTCCCCTCCGGCCACACGGCTGCCGCGGTCGCCTTCTACGGCTGCGTCGCCGTCATCGTCATGCGTCAGCTGCGCCCCCGGTGGCTGGCGGTCGTTGTCGCCTCGCTGCTCTGGCTGGTGCCGGTCGTCGTCGGGGTCTCCCGGATCTACCGGGGCATGCACTACCCGACCGACGTCGTGTTCGGCGCTCTCGGTGGAGGGCTGTGGCTGGCCCTCGTGCTCTCCACCCTGCTCCCAGCCCTCGACCGGGCCCCGCGTGACGACGGTGGCCGATAGGTCAGCCGACGCACGCACGGACGTTCGCCCAGATGCTGACCCGTCACCACGAGCAGGCAGCGGAGCTGTCGGAGCGAGGACGACCTCGCCGCGCTGGCCGGCTCCAGCGGTGTGGCCTTCGACCGCGCCTTCCTCGCCACGATGGTCGACGCCGCCTCGGTCACCCGCGCGATGGACCCGGGAGCCTGGCCTCGCTCACGCGCCGACGTAGGCGGCGAGGTGCTGCCCGGTGAGGGTCGAACGAGCTGAGACGAGCTGGGCCGGCGTGCCCTCGAACACGACCCGGCCGCCGTCGTGCCCCGCGCCGGGGCCGAGGTCGATGATCCAGTCGGCGTGAGCCATCACGGCCAGGTGGTGCTCGATGACGATGGCCGACTTGCCCGAGTCGACCAGCCGGTCGAGCAGGCCGAGCAGCTGCTCGACGTCCGCGAGATGG
>JANMMN010000144.1:0-1905 GCA_031373405.1 Actinomycetes bacterium | reverse complement strand
ACCTCGCGGTAGGTGTAGCCGCGGGCGATGAGGCGCATGACCTCGCGCTCGCGCGGGCTGAGCTGGTCGAGGCCGCCGTCGTCGAGGTCGGGCGCGCCCGAGGAGAACGCGTCGAGGACGAACCCTGCGAGGCGAGGGGAGAACACGGCGTCCCCGTCGGCGACCCGCCCGATCGCGGCCACGAGCTCGTCGCCGGAGATCGCCTTGGTGACGTAGCCGCGGGCACCTCCGCGCACGACCCCGATGACGTCGTCGGCGGCATCCGAGACCGACAGCGCGAGGAAGCGGACGTCCGGCAGGTCGGCGACGCAGCCGTCGAGCACGGCCCGTCCGCCGCCGCCGGGCAGGTGGACGTCGAGGAGCACGACGTCGGGTCGCACCTGGTGGATGACGGCGATGGCCTCCTCGACGTCCCCGGCCTCCCCCACGAGGTCGACCCGAGCGCCGATCTCGGCGCGGACACCGGCGCGGAAGAGCCGGTGGTCGTCGACGAGCACGACGCGCAACGGCCCGGTCGCGGTCACCGGCTCGGGGCCGAGCTCCTCGGTCACGACGTGCTCCTCACTCCGAGCGACAGCGGCAGGGTGAGCTCGACCTCGGTGCCCTCGCCCGGGGTGGACCGTACCCGCGCCGTCCCGCCGGCGCGCGCCATCCGGGCGAGCACCGACTCGCGCAGCCCCAGACGGTCCTCCGGCACCGCGTCCGGGTCGAAGCCGGGACCGCGGTCGCGCACGAACACCTCGACCGTGGTGGCCCCGCACTCGACGTAGACCGACACCGTCCCGCCGGCGTGCTTGGCGGCGTTCACCACGGCCTCACGGGCGGCGGACACGAGCGCGTCGACGCGGTCGTCGCGGGCCACGTCGCCGACGTGCACGACCTCGACCGCGCAGGCGTACGCCGCCTCCACCTCCGCGACCTCGCTCTCGAGCGCACCCACGAACGTCGCCGTCGGATCACCCACAGGGGCGTAGAGCCACTTGCGCAGCGCCCGCTCCTCGGTCCGGGCGAGCCGCACGACCTCGTCCGGGTCGCCGGCCGAGCGCTGGATCAGGGTGAGGGTCTGCAGCACCGAGTCGTGCACCTGTGCGGCGACCTCGGCCCGCTCCTCCGAGCGGATCCGCGCCCGCCGCTCGGTCGCGAGGTCGCGCCACCACCCGAGCACGAAGGGAAGCAGCACGAGCCCGAGGCCGAGCACCGCGAGCAGCGCCGCCGCCAGCGCGCGCAGGGACGCCACGAGATCGCCCTGCGACGCCAGGGCGCCGAAGACGCCGAGCAGCACCAGGGCGAGCCCCAGCGCGATGCGCGGTCCGGACAGGCGCATGGCGGTGAGAGTGGTCGTCCGCGCGGTCGCCCCGACACCGGCCAGCATGCGCTGCCGGCGACTGTCGTCGGACTGACGCCACAGCACGGCGACGCCGACCGCCACGAGCAGGAGCGGCACGACCCAGGAGGCGGTGACCGAGATGCCGCGGGCGGAGAGGGCGAGCCCCAGACCGACCGCGAGGGCCGCCAGCCCCAGCGCACCGGCCAGGTCGCGGCCCTCGCGCCCGGCCGCGCCGACCGGCGCCGGCTCGGCCGCGTCGGGGTCGATCGGGAGCCAGGCCCAGTACGCGGCGTAGAGCACGAGCCCGAAGCCGCCGACGAACGTGGTCACGATGAACAGGAGGCGTACGCCGTCGACCGACCAGCCGAGGTGGTCGGCGATGCCGCGGCACACGCCGCCCAGCACGCGGCCGCGCGAGGCCCGGTGGACCGTGCGCGGAAGGCTGGCGGGGTGGCTCACCCCTCCATGATCGCGTCCCCGACCCTGGCCGCACATCAGGGTCGCGACCCCGGATCCGGCCAGGGTCGAATCCGGGGTCGGCTCAGGGCTGATCCCTGATGCGCACTGGCGACGCCGGG
>JANMMN010000073.1:0-7600 GCA_031373405.1 Actinomycetes bacterium | reverse complement strand
CGCAGCGCCTCGAGTGGATACGGTGCTGGATGGGTCGTGGCCGCACTTCGTCCGGGCAGGTCCGCCCACCGTCTCGAGGAAGGACGCGCACCATGTCTGATCTGACCCCCCCGTCCGGCGACCCGATAGTTCCCGATCCCGTCCCGCCGACCGTCCCCGAGCCTCCGGCCGCCGCAGCGCCCCCGCCTCCCCCGCCGCCGGCGGCGAACTACCCGCCGCCCCCGCCGCCGGCCGGCGGCCCTGCGGACGGGCCCTGGAACGTCGGTGCCGCGTTCAGCTACGGCTGGGCCAAGTTCACCGCGAACGTCGGACCGATCCTCATCGCCATGCTCGTGCTCTTCATCGTCGGCGCGATCATCAGCTTCATCTGGTTCGCCGTCATCGGCGCCATCACCAACTCGCTCACCAGCCCGCTGCAGCTCAGCGTCGATCCCACCACAGGGGCGATCACGACGAGCGGCGGTGGCGGCCCCGGATTCTTCCTCACCTTGCTCCTCGGCGCGCTGGGCGGGCTCGTCTACTACACGGTTCTGGGCTTCGTCCAGGCGGCCGTCACCCGCGCGGCGCTGGCGATCACCGAGGGCAGGCCGATCCAGGCGAGCACCCTGCTCTCGACCGACCGGCTCGGCCCGATCCTCATCACCGCCCTGCTCGTGTCGGTCTTCACCTCGATCGGGTACCTCTTCTGCGGCATCGGCGCCGTGATCGTGTCGTTCTTCCTGACGTTCTCGATGTTCTTCCTGCTCGACCAGAACCTCGAGCCGATGGACGCGATCAAGGCCAGCGTCGCCTTCGTGCGCGAGCACCTCGGTGACCTCGTCGTGCTCTACCTCGCGAGCATCGCGGCCTACATCGTCGGCGTGATCCTGTGCGGGGTCGGCCTGATCGTGGCCGTTCCCGTCGTGGTCATCGCCACGGCGTACACCTACAAGAAGCTCACCAACCAGGCGGTCGCTGCCTGAGCGCAGCGCCGCCCACCTCCGGAGGAGTTCGTCATGTCCGCGCAGGTCCCGCCCACGGGCGAGGAGTCCCCCGACTACTCGGCCACGCCGCCACCCCCGACGCCGCCCGGCTACGCTCCGCCTCCTCCGCCTCCGGGATACACCTCGGTTCCGGGCGTGCCGGACCCGCTCTCTCAGAGCGACGAGCGGCTCTGGGCGATGCTCGCGCACGTCAGCGGTCTGCTGTTCGCGATCATCGGCCCGCTCATCGTGCTGCTCGTGTTCGGCAAGCGCTCCGCCTTCGTCGACGACCAGTCCAAGGAGGCGCTGAACTTCCAGATCACGGCCACGGTCGCGTCGATCATCAGCGCGGTCCTGGTCATCGTGCTGGTCGGGCTGATCCTGCTGCCGGTCGTCGCGATCGGTTTCATCGTGCTCACCATCATCGGTGCGATCAAGGCCTACGCCGGCGAGCCCTACCGCTACCCCCTCAACGTCCGCCTGATCAAGTAGGTCGTTCCCGCAGCTCGCTAGTCGACGAGGTCGCGCACGAGGGCGTCGGCGAGCAGGCGTCCGCGCAGGGTCAGCACCAGTGATCCTTCGGCGTACGACGATGCCTCGGCGAGCCCGTCGTCGACCGCGCGACGCGCCACCACCACGCCGGAGGCCGTGAGGCGGTGCAGCGGCAGCCCCTCACGCAGCCGGACGCGCAGCAGCAGGTCCTCGACCCGCCGGTCGGCGGCGGTGAGGACCTCACGCGCCTGCGCCGGGCTGACCCCGGCGGCGATGCGCTCGGCGTAGGCCGTGGGGTGCCGCACGTTCCACCAGCGCACGCCGCCCACGTGGGAGTGCGCGCCCGGACCGACCCCCCACCAGTCCTCGCCGCGCCAGTAGGCCAGGTTGTGCCGGCACTCGCCGTCGGGCCGAGCCCAGTTCGACACCTCGTACCACGACAACCCGGCCGCGGTCAGGGCCTCGTCGGCCTGGAGGTAGCGGTCCGCAGCGACGTCGTCGTCGACGTCGGGGAGCTCCCCTCGGCGGATCCGGGCCGCGAGCCGCGTGCCGTCCTCGACGATGAGCGCATACGCCGAGACGTGGTCGGCACCGGACTCGACGGCGGTGCGCAGCGACCCGGCGAAGTCCCCCACGGTCTCGCCGGGGGTGGCGTAGATGAGGTCGACGTTGACGTGCGCGAACCCTTCCGCGCGGGCCTCGCGCACCGCGGCCTCGGCCCGGCCCGGTGTGTGCGTGCGGTCGAGGACCGCGAGCACGTGCCGCGCCGAGCTCTGCAAGCCGAACGACATCCGGGTGAAGCCCTCGTGCCGAAGGGCGGCGAGCGAGGAGGCCGAGACCGAGTCGGGGTTGGCCTCCGTCGTCACCTCGGCGTCGGGGACGAGTCCGAACTCGTCGCGGACCGCCGCGAGCACCCTCCCGAGGTCACCGGGCGGGAGCAGGGTCGGCGTACCCCCGCCGACGAAGACGGTGGACACCGGGAGGTCGACGTCACCGAGCACCTGCCGCGCGAGCCGCACCTCGCGCACGGCCTGCTCGGCGTACGACGACCGGCCCACGCCCGGACCGAGCTCCTGCGCGGTGTAGGTGTTGAAGTCGCAGTAGCCGCACCGGGTGGCGCAGTACGGCACGTGGACGTAGAACGCGAGGGGACGCTCGCCCAGCGACGAGAGCGCCGCCGCCGGCAGTGCACCATCGCTCGGCGCAGGATCACCTTCGGGCGGCTGGGACGGCACCCCGCGACCCTAGCCCGCCCGAGCCGGGCACCCGGCGCACGCACGGCGTGCGCCGGGTGGGGCCTACTTCCCGTACATGCTCTCCAGGAGGTCGGCGTACTTCGTCTCGACGACCTTGCGCTTGATCTTCAGGCTCGGGGTCAGCTCACCGTCGTCGACGGAGAGGTCCCGCGGCAGGATCCGCACGTCCTTCACCGTCTCCCAGCGGTTGAGGCCCGAGTTGAGCACGACCAGCGCGTCGCGCACGATCTTCTCGATCTTGGGGTCCGACGGCCAGGCATCAGGCCCGCCGGCGATGCCCTCCGCCTCGGCAACCCCCGCAGTCACGTCGGGGTCCAGCGTGACGAGCGCGGTCGCGTAGTTGCGGCCGTTCGCGTGCACGATGACGTTGGCCAGGATCGGGCAGAGCGCCTTGAGCTTGGACTCAATCAGGCTGGGGGCGATGTACTTCCCGCCCGAGGTCTTGATCAGGTCCTTCTTGCGGTCGGTGATGCGCACCAGCCCGTCGTCGTCGATCTCGCCGATGTCACCGGTGGCGAGCCAGCCGTCGCCGATGAGCATCTCGGCGGTGGCCTCGGGCAGGTTGTGGTATCCGCGCATCACTCCGCCGCCGCGCACGAGGATCTCGCCGTCCGCCGCGATCTTGACCTCGGTGCCGGGGAAGGGAAGTCCGACGGTGCCGACGCGGTTCTTGCCCGGTCGGCCGACCATCGAGCCGGCCGAGGTCTCGGTCAGGCCATAGCCTTCGAGCAGCTCGAGCCCGACGGCCGCGAACCACGAGCCGACATCCTTCGAGAGCGCCGCGGACCCGGAGACCAGGTACTCGATGTTGCCGCCGAGCCGGGCACGGATCTTGGAGTAGACGAGCTTGTCCGCGATCGCGTGCTGGGCACCGAGCACCGGCGAGATCGACTGCCCGGTCGCCTTCTTCTCGACCACCTCGCGTCCGACGCCGATGGCCCAGTTGAAGATCTTCTCCTTCGGGCCGCCCTCGGCGGCCTGCATGGACACGACGCGTGCGTAGATCTTCTCGAAGATGCGCGGCGCCCCGGCCATGAAGTTGGGCTTGATGACGGCGAGGTTCTCGACGATCTTCTCGACCCGACCGTCGACCGCGCTGGTGAACCCGATCTGGAGCTGGGCGGAGATGAGCACCTTGCCGAACGAGTGCGACAGCGGCAGCCAGAGGAACTGCAGCTGGTCAGCGCGCAGCAGCCCGAGTCCCTCGATCGACGCTGCCTCGTACGTCCAGTTGCCCTGGGTCAGCTCGACGCCCTTGGGACGCCCGGTCGTGCCGGAGGTGTAGATGAGCGTGGCGAGCCGATCGGTCGTGACGGCGTCCGTCACCCGCGACACCGCCTCCGCATCCTCGGAGAGCAGGGCGCGACCGCGGCCGGCGAGGTCCTCCAGGGTGATCACCCAGTCGTCCTGGCGGGTGGTCAGGTCCGTGCCCGAGGTGTCGATGAGCACGACCTTCTCGACACCGGGGATGTCGGCCCGACGCTCGACGAGCTTGGCCAGCTGCGTCGAGTCCTCGGCCACGACGAAGCGCGAGCCGGAGTCGGCCAGGATGAACGCGACGTCGTCGCTGTTCGTCGAGGGGTAGACCGTCGTGGTCGCGCCGCCGGCGCACATGACCGCCAGGTCGGCGAAGATCCACTCGAGCCGGGTCGTGCTCGTGATCGCGACCCGCTCCTCGGGCTGGAGCCCGAGCGCGAGGAACCCCGCCGCGAGCTCGGTGACGCGCTCGCCGCTGCGGCCCCAGCTCCACGACTCCCAGTCGCCGTGCGCGGTCGGGGCCCGGAAGGCCTCGCGAGCGGGGTCGGTCGCGACGCGGGCGTAGAACAGCGCGCCCAGCGATGCGGCTGGCACGGGCAGCGGCTCAGGTCCGATCGTGGTGCGCCCTGCGCTCGGTACTGACGGCTCGACTGCGTTGTCGGTCACTGACCCTCCAGGTATCGGGTGGGCGGGCGGCGGCGCCGGATCCTTCCCGGCGTGCGCCCGTCAGGACACACTCTGCCGCTCCGCGCGCGCGGAGGCCAGAGGAAGGGACCGCTCCGGCGAACCGTGACGTGCCTCACCCCTCGGGGGCGGGCTACTTGGGCTTGGCCGTCGCGGAGTCGTCAGTGGACAGCGCGGCGATGAAGGCCTCCTGGGGGACCTCGACGCGACCCACCATCTTCATCCGCTTCTTGCCTTCCTTCTGCTTCTCCAGCAGCTTGCGCTTGCGGGTGATGTCACCGCCGTAGCACTTGGCGAGCACGTCCTTGCGGATCGCCCGGATCGTCTCGCGGGCGATCACGCGAGCCCCGATCGCGGCCTGGATCGGCACCTCGAACTGCTGGCGAGGGATGAGCTCCTTGAGCTTGCCCGCCATCGACACCCCGTAGGCGTACGCCTTGTCCTTGTGGACGATCGAGGAGAACGCGTCGACGGGCTCGCCGTGGAGCAGGATGTCGACCTTGACGAGGTCCGAGGCCTCCTCACCCGTGGGCTCGTAGTCGAGCGAGGCGTAGCCCCGGGTCTTGGACTTGAGCGCGTCGAAGAAGTCGAAGACGATCTCGGCCAGCGGCAGCGTGTAGCGCAGCTCGACCCGGTCCTCGGAGAGGTAGTCCATCCCGAGCAGGATGCCGCGCCGGGTCTGGCACAGCTCCATGATCGCGCCGATGTACTCGCTCGGCGCCAGGATCGTCGAGCGCACCATCGGCTCGTAGACGGCGGCGATCTTGCCCGTGGGGAACTCGCTGGGGTTGGTCACGACAATCTCGGTGCCGTCGTCCAGCACCACGCGGTAGACCACGTTCGGCGCCGTCGAGATGAGGTCCAGGTTGAACTCGCGCTCGAGCCGCTCGCGCACGATCTCGAGGTGGAGCAGGCCGAGGAATCCGCAGCGGAAACCGAAGCCGAGCGCGACAGACGTCTCGGGCTCGTAGACGAGGGCAGCGTCGTTGAGCTGCAGCCGGTCGAGCGCGTCGCGCAGCTCCGGGTAGTCCGATCCGTCGAGCGGGTAGAGGCCGGAGAACACCATCGGCTTCGGGTCGCGGTAGCCGCCGAGCGCCTGGGTCGCACCATTGCGCTGCGAGGTGACCGTGTCACCGACCCGCGACTGGCGGACGTCCTTCACGCCGGTGATGAGGTAGCCGACCTCTCCCACGCCGATCCCGGCGGAGGGGACGGGGTCGGGCGAGATGACGCCGACCTCGAGCATCTCGTGCACGACGCCGGTGCTCATCATCGCGATCCGCTCGCGGGTCGAGAGGTGCCCGTCGATGACGCGGACGTAGGTGACGACCCCGCGGTAGGTGTCGTACACCGAGTCGAAGATCATCGCCCGGGCCGGCGCGGACGCGTCGCCGACCGGGGACGGGACGACCCGCACGACCTCCTCGAGCAGGTCGTTGACCCCGGACCCGGTCTTGGCACTGACCTGGAGCACCTCCGCCGGGTCGCAGCCGATGATCCTGGCCAGCTCGGCGGCGTACTTCTCCGGCTGGGCGGCGGGCAGGTCGATCTTGTTGAGCACCGGGATGACCTGCAGGTCGTTCTCGAGCGCGAGGTAGAGGTTGGCCAGCGTCTGCGCCTCGATCCCCTGGGCCGCGTCGACGAGCAGGATCGCGCCTTCGCAGGCCGCGAGGCTGCGCGAGACCTCGTAGGTGAAGTCGACGTGGCCAGGGGTGTCGATGAGGTTGAGGACATAGGTCACCCCGTCGCCCGCGGTGTAGGGCAGGCGGACCGCCTGGCTCTTGATCGTGATGCCGCGCTCGCGCTCGATGTCCATCCGGTCGAGGTACTGAGCCCGCATGTCCCGGCCGTCGACGACGCCGGTGATCTGCAGCATGCGGTCGGCCAGGGTGGACTTGCCGTGGTCGATGTGGGCGATGATGCAGAAGTTCCGGATGATCGACGGGTCGGTCGATCCCGGCTTCGGGGCGTTGGCGTTGGCCACGGCGGTCAGGACGTCCTCGAGGTGGTGGAGCGGCGGGTGCGGCGGGGCCACCATGGTCCCACGACGACGGCCCTGTGCTCGCGTCCGTCGACCTGGGCGACGCCCCAGCGTCTGGATTTGGCCCCGGAACCCCTGGCCGGGTAACCTGGTCATGTCGCGCGGCGCGCTGTCCGCACGCGTGCCCGACACCCGATCTTCCATCCCGCTCGACGACGCAAAGGCACAGGCACACTCGTGGCGAACATCAAGTCGCAGATCAAGCGCAACCGCACCAACGAGTCGGCGCGACTGCGCAACAAGTCGACCAAGTCAGCCCTCAAGACCTCGGTGCGCAAGTTCCGCGAGGCAGCGGACGCCGGCGACGCCGCTGGTGCGGCCGAGCTCGCTCGCACCGCTACCCGCCAGCTGGACAAGGCCGCCGCCAAGGGCGTCATCCACCAGAACCAGGCCGCCAACCGCAAGTCGGCGATCGCCTCCCGCGCGGCGGAGCTGCAGAAGACCGCCTGACGCACTCAGCCAACAAGGAAGGGCGCCACCCTCGGGGGTGGCGCCCTTCCTTCGTGGCGGGCTCAGGTCCGGGAGCGGTGATGGACCGCGTGCAACAGCGACCGCTCGAGCAGGTAGGTGCCCTGATCGCGGTCGAGACCCACCTCGCTCATCGCGCGGCCGGAGACGTCACGACCCTTCACAGCCGCGTCGGCGCGGGCCATCGACACGATCGCCGCCGCGAGCGCCGCCGGGTGCCACCGTGCGGACTGCTCGCGCAGCGTGCGGACCTTGAACGGCGGGACGCCGGCCTCGCGCGCCACGTCGGCGTCGGGGGTGCCCCGCGGGGTGGAGGCGACCCGAGCGAGCCCACGCAGGCCGCCCGCGACGGCCGCGGAGAGGGCCGGGCCGATCCCCGGGTCGTTGGCCAGTGCCCAGCGACTGCGCCGCAGCACCTCGACCGCCCGACCACCGAGCAC
>JANMMN010000052.1:0-5339 GCA_031373405.1 Actinomycetes bacterium | reverse complement strand
GTGATCGTGGGGTCGCCGTGCCCGATCTGCAGGAGCGCCCCGACGACGATGATCCCGGAGATCGCGTTGGTCACCGACATGAGCGGCGTGTGCAGCGCGTGATGCACGCTGCCGATGACGTAGTAACCGATGACGATCGCGAGCGCGAAGACCGTGAGGTGCACGCGCAACGCGGGCGGCGCTGCGGCCACGAGCAGGAGGAGCAACCCGGCCCCGATGCCGACGACCGCGAACCGGCGTCCTGGCGAGGGCGGTGCCTTCTCGGCCCTGACGAGCGGGGCGAGCGTGTCTGCTGGGGTGGGGACGGCGGACACCGGGACCGCGGGTGGCGGCCAGCTGACCTCACCCCGGTGCGCCACCGTGATGCCGCGCTGCACGACGTCGTCCCAGTCGAGGACGAGCACACCGTCCTTGCCCGGCGTCATCAGCTTCATCAGGTTGACCAGGTTGGTGCCGTAGAGCTGCGAGGCCTGCGCGGCGAGGCGGCCGGCGAGGTCGGTGTAGCCGATGATCGTGACTCCGTTGTCGGTCGTCACCACCTCACCCGCCACGGTGCCCTCGACGTTGCCGCCGTTGGCCGCGGCCATGTCGACGATCACGCTGCCCGGCTTCATGCTCGCAACCATGGCGGCGGTGATCAGACGCGGCGCCGGACGTCCGGGGATGAGAGCGGTCGTGATGATGATGTCGACCTCGGGCACGCGCGCGGCGTACAACGCCTCGGCGCGCGCGGTGTAGTCGTCGGACATCTCCTTGGCGTAGCCGGTCGCCGACACCTCGACGTCGGCGGCTGCGACCGCGAGGTACTCGCCACCGAGGGACGTGACCTGGTCGGCGACCTCCGGTCGCGGATCGGTCGCATAGACGATGGCGCCCATCCCGCCGGCCGTGCCGATCGCGGCTAGCCCTGCGACCCCGACACCTGCGACGAGCACCTTCGCGGGAGGCACCTTGCCGGCCGCGGTGATCTGACCGGTGAAGAACCGGCCGAACACGTTCGCCGCCTCGATGACGGCGCGGTAGCCGGCGATGTTGGCCATCGAGCTGAGCACGTCGAGCGATTGGGCCCGCGAGATGCGCGGGACGGCGTCCATGGCCAGCGCGGTGATCCTCCGCTGGGCGAGGTCCGAGAGCAGGTCGGGGCTGAGCGCGGGGCTCAGGAGGCAGACGAGCGTCGCGCCGGTGCGCAGCCCGTCGAGCTGGTCGCTCGTCGGTGCGTTGACCCCGAAGACGACCTCAGCGTCGGTGGCCGGGCCGATCCCTGCCCCGGCCGCGGCGTACGCGGCATCGGAGATGCCGGAGGCGGCTCCTGCGCCGGGTTCGACGGCGACGTCGTAGCCGAGCCCGATCAGCTGCGCGACGGTCGTCGGGGTGGCCGCGACCCGGGTCTCCCCGGGACGTGCCTCCCTCAGGACTCCGATGATCACGCCGAGCCTCCTTCGCCCCCGTCGGGCATGACGTCCGCCACCCCCGGGCGCTCGCACGCCCCAGCCGGAGGCTAGTCGGCGCCCGCCGGCCCCGGCGGACCTGGGTGACACGCCGTCCGTGCCCCTCGTCACACCGGAGGTTGTCGGAGCGCCCACCGGGATCGCCTACAGGTCGAGATCCACGCTCACAGCAGCGTGGTCGCTGACCGGGAGCAGGTGCACCTCGGCGTGCGCGGATGCGAGCAGGGCAGGCGTGAAGCCGTCGGCGAGCACGTGGTCGAGCTGGGCGCGCGGCTTCATCGAGGGATACGTCGCGGCCCGCACCAGCGAGTGCCACCCGGTGATCCGTGCGGGCAGCCGCCCGGGAAGGTTGAAGTCGCCGAGCAGCACGAGCGGGCGCGGAAGTCCGGCGAGCCACTTCCGCAGCTCCCGCAGCTGGCGCACGTTGTAGCCGGGCACGAACGAGAGGTGCGCCGTCGCCACCGTGAACGGCCCGCCAGGGCCTTCGATCACGGCCGCGATCGCGGCCCGTGGCTCGTCGGCCACCGACACCCAGCGCGGTCGCGGCTGCCCGGGGATCAGCAGCGGAAGGCTCCACGGCGCGGGAGCGAAGCGCGTGGTCCGCCACTCGAGCACCGGGAGCCGCGACACCATGCCCACTCCGTAGAGCGGGCCGACCGGACGCAGCTCCGATGGCTCACCGTCGAGCCGGTCGCGGCGTCGGCGTTGCTGGACCACGGTGCGGGCCTGCGGGTTGGACGCGTGCTCGTGGGTCTCGCCGGCGTGGGTCCAGCCCTCCTCGCCCGGCGTACCCGCGACCGACGGAGCGAAGCGCCAGTGCGCGGCGTCGAGCGCCTCAGCGACCGAGCGCACCTGGTGCGCGTGCCCGCTGCGCGGCTGGTCGACGTCGACCTCCTGCAGCCCGATCACGTCGGCGTCGAGCTGTGCCACGGCTGCTCGCAACGCCAGGTCGTCACGCACCAGGGGCGGTCCGACGATCCGTCCGGAGCTATCACGCTGCGGTTCGGGCACACCGCCGAGCACGGACATGCCGTGCAGCAGGTTGTACGTCGCGAGGCGGACGGCCATGAGCGCCAACCTAGGCGCTAGCGGCGAGCACGGCGATCTGTTGGACCAGCGGTGTCCTCGCTACATGCATCCTCCCTGGTCCGGTCTGGGCGTCACCTCGATCCACCGTGCGCGGATCCAAGCCGTGGAGCACGCGTGGTCACGAGCCAGCTGGCCGATCTTGTGTGATGCCGATCACGAGACGAGGACTGGGTCGGGATGATCCGTGATGTGGAGTAGTGTCCGGCTGCCAACAGCGGGTTTGAACGCACGGGGGATGGTCATGGGCTTCGTCGGTTTCACATGGCGGCGCGGCGTCCGCGGAGTGGTTAGCCGTGTCCCCTGGTACGAGCGATGGAGCTTCTAGTCATGGCCGCCCGTCGCGAGAATGTCCGCCTGATCCTTGGTTCCGTCGCGTTGTTGATCTTCCGTGGGATCCTGCTGTGGGTCGTGGTGCCACTCGCCCTACTGGCGTGGCCCGTCTGTGTGATCGTCCAAGGCGTACGTAGCGGTCGTCGCCCACCATCGCCGCAGGCTTGCGTTCGGTGGGCCGACTCTGCGCTCGTTGCCGTTCTCGGCAACACGATCCTTTGCTGGGCGTTCGACCCAGTTGCTTGGCCAGGAACCAAGGAGTTCTCTGCCGGGCATGGTGGCCGACCGTTCGTCGATCTGCCGTGATTTTTTCGGACGCTGACTGACCCGAGAATGACGTGCAGGAAGGCGCGACAGCATCCGGGCGTAGCCCGGATGAGCCACCCCGTGACGGGTTTCCGCGGTTCCAGGTGTCAGGCGACGGGGTCGAGAACGACGGTGTGGCCGAGGCGTTCGAGCTGGGCGACGAGGCGTCGTGCGTGCGCTTCGTTGTTGCGTTTGGTGAGCCAGTCGGGTCCGAGGTCCTGGTAGGGCTCGTCACGTTCGAGCATCCAGTAGGCGGACACGAGCATGGAGTGCGCGACCGCGACCGCGGCTCGGCCGTGGCCGCGGCGTGAGGCGATCCGGGCGAACTGGGCGGCGAGATAGGTGTCTTTGCAGCGGGCGGCGGAGTTCGCGGCTTCCACGAACATCGAGGCCAGCCACTTGTTCCCAGGACGGCTGCCCGCGGGCATACGTTTGCCGGCGGACTCGTGCATGCCGGGTGCGAGCCCGGCCCAGGCGGAGAGCCGTTCCGGTGAGCCGAACCGGGACATGTCCGCGCCGGTCTCACTGATGAAGACCTGCGAGGTCACGACCCCGACCCCAGGGATCGTCCGGAGCAGCTCGAGCTGGCGGTCCCACGGTTGCATCCGGGTGGCGATGTCGGCGTCGAGGGCACGAACCGAGGAGTCGGTGTGCTCGAGCCGCGTCAGGAGCTGACCGACGAGTAGGGCGTGGTGGTCATCGAAGTGGCCGGTCAGCGCTTCCCTGAGGTCCGGGATCTTGCGACGCATCGTGGAGCGGGCGAGGTCGGCCATCACCGCCGGATCCCGCTCCCCGGCGACCAGGGCACCGAGCATGTCTCGCGCGGAGGTCCCGGTGATGTTGGACGCGACCACGGAAAGCTTGATCGAGGCGTCCTCGAGCAGCTTCTCCAACCGGCCCGCATCACGGGTCCGGTCACCCATCAGCTGAACCCGATACCGGGTCAGGTTGCGCAGCGAGCGGATCTCCGGCGGCGGCACGAACGAGGGCCTGACCAGCCCGTGCTCGACGAGCTGCGCAATCCACTCCGCGTCCCGAACATCGGACTTACGACCAGGCACGGCTTTCATGTGGGCGGCGTTGAGCAGCCAGCACTCCATCCGCTCCTCGAGGCAGTAGAACACCGGTTTCCAATACGTCGACGTCGACTCCATCGCCGCCAGCGTGACCCCGCACTCGACCAGCCAGTCCGCCATCACCACCAGCGACCGCGTCATCGTGCGGAACGTGCGGATCTCCGAGACCCGCTTCCCGTTCGGACCCGGCGTGCGCACGCACGCCACCACGATCGCCTTCCCGATATCCAGACCAGCGACCCTGTCCACCAGAACATCCATCAGCCACCTCCCGCGGCGATAAGCGCCGCCCGGAGGGACCTCTGCTATGGAGACAGACCCACGTGCTCAACGGCAACAATCCGACACTCCCGAGGCCCCCGCGTCCAACTCTTCTTCGGGCTCACAGGCACCAGAGTCCGACGACGTCGCCGGGCGACCCCACCATTCTCACCCCCACGACCGAGCGATCAAGATCGCCACCAATACTCTTCTGGCACTTGAGGTTCGTGGCCTCGTCGGGTGACCCGGCTGCGGCCCGGTGCCGGGGCGGCTGGACCCTTGCCCACGGGTGCAGTGATCGTGGAGCAAGGTATTCCGTTCGGTTACCGATCCGACCGCTGCGCGGCCGTCCCGGGTTCCCGAACGGATGGGCGCGACCGGCGGGTCGCGGAGGACGGCGAGAAGCGCAGGCTGTCCTGCCTGATGAGCGGCGTCGACCGGCATGACGTCGTACGCCACCGCGACCTGCTCGCCCGCTCAAGTCCCGACGCCCCCGGACTGCGTCCGGACGGATCAGCAAGCTCCACACCAATGCACCAGCGGATGCCCGTCGCCCGCCGTCCGAGCCGGCCACACCAAGACCCGCTGCCGTTCGCGACCGAACGCAGCAGCAGCCATCAGCCAGGCAGTGTCACCCCTGTCTGTCTTGATCAAGATCAAACGTGTCACACCTCTTGCACCCTGGTTCGATATGATTCGTTGCTACGAAATGAGACGAGCTGCGCGGGGTGAAGATGACGGCCGGCACCGACCCGGAACCGGCGGCCACCGCGACCGGATCGGGCCCGCCAGCGGCGGCGAAGGACCGGCGTCGGAGGCCCGGGCAGGT
>JANMMN010000090.1:0-28426 GCA_031373405.1 Actinomycetes bacterium | reverse complement strand
GCCGCGGCACCCCCTTCGTCGGCCTCGTCTACGCCGGTCTCGCCCTCACCTCGCGCGGCCTGCGCGTCATCGAGTTCAACGCGCGGTTCGGCGACCCGGAGACCCAGGTCGTGCTCGCCTGCCTGCGTACGCCGCTGGCTCACGTCCTCATGGCGGCCGCGACCGGACGGCTGCACGACCTCGAGGATCTGCGCTGGCGTGACGGATCCGCCGTGACCGTGGTCGTCGCGGCTGAGAACTACCCGGCCGCTCCCGTCACCGGGGGCGTGATCTCCGGCCTCGACGACGTCGCCGAGGTCGACGACGCCTACGTGCTGCACGCGGGCACGGCGTTCGCCCCCGACGGCTCGGTCGTGTCCGCGGGCGGTCGGGTGCTGTCCGTGGTCGGCCTCGGCCCCTCGCTCACCGACGCCCGTGAGCAGGCGTACGCCGCCCTCGAGCGGGTCTCACTGCCAGGCAGCCATCACCGCAGCGACATCGCACTGGCCGCCGAGCTCGGCGAAGTCCGAGTCCACTGCCCCACCCCCGGCCCGCGAGTAACACCTCGAACCGACCGGTTCGGAGGCCGAACAGGTCGGTTCGAGGTGTTACTCGGGGGCCAGGCCCTGTGATCGTGTGAGGGGCGCGCTGCGTCTGCTGCGGTGTGGTGGTGAGTGCTGAGGGGTCGGGCCGACCCCGCCGAGCGGCTTCGCCCTCGCCGATCCGGTCGGCGAGGATGGGAGAGCGTCGGACCTGAGAGGATGGCGGCATCCGCCGTACGCCGACGACAAGGTCTCGCGCATGCCGAGCACGCCCTCGATCCCCAATGTCCTCGCGTCCCGCTACGCCTCGTCGGCGATCGCGACGATCTGGTCGCCCCAGCACAAGATCGTGCTGGAGCGTCGGCTCTGGATCGCCGTGCTCACGGCGCAGCGCGACCTCGGCATCGAGGTGCCGGACGGTGTGATCGAGGCGTACGAAGCGGTCGTCGACGACGTCGACCTCGACTCGATCCGCGAGCGGGAGAAGCTCACCCGCCACGACGTGAAGGCGAGGATCGAGGAGTTCTCCGCGCTCGCCGGACACGAGCACGTGCACAAGGGCATGACCAGCCGCGACCTGACCGAGAACGTCGAGCAGCTGCAGGTCCTGGCGTCGCTCAACGTCGTGCGCGACAAGGTCGTCGCCGTGCTCGCGCGTCTCGCGGCGCACGCGATCGAGTACGACGAGCTCGCGATCGCCGGACGTTCGCACAACGTCGCTGCGCAGATGACGACCCTGGGCAAGCGGTTCGCCAGCGCGGCCGACGAGACCCTCGTCGCGCACCGTCGGCTCGAGGAGCTCATCACGCGCTATCCCCTGCGCGGCATCAAGGGACCGGTGGGCACCTCCCAGGACATGCTCGACCTCCTCGATGGCGACAGCGACAAGCTCGTCGAGCTCGAGGACCGCGTTGCGTCGCACCTCGGCTTCCACCACGTCTTCACCAGCGTCGGCCAAGTCTACCCGCGCTCCCTCGACTACGACGTCGTCTCCGCCCTCGTGCAGCTCGCGGCGGGTCCCAGCTCGTTCGCGACCACGGTGCGGCTCATGGCCGGCAACGAGCTCGTCACGGAGGGCTTCAAGCCCGGCCAGGTCGGCTCGAGCGCCATGCCGCACAAGATGAACAGCCGATCGTGCGAGCGCGTGAACGGCTTCGCGGTGATCCTGCGCGGCTACGCCTCGATGGTGGGCGAGCTCTCGGGCGCGCAGTGGAACGAGGGTGACGTCTTCTGCTCCGTCGTACGCCGGGTCGCCCTCCCCGACGCGTTCTTCGCGATCGACGGCCTGCTCGAGACCTTCCTGACGGTGCTCGACGAGTTCGGTGCCTTCCCGGCCGTCGCCGATCGTGAGCTGCGTCGCTACCTCCCCTTCCTCGCGACGACGAAGGTGCTCATCGCTGCGGTGCGCAACGGCGTCGGTCGTGAGACCGCGCACGAGGTCATCAAGGAGCACGCCGTCGCCGTGGCTCTCGAGATGCGGGAGAGGGGCACGGAGGGCAACGACCTGCTGGCCCGCCTGGCGGCCGACGAGCGCCTGGGTCTCACTGCGGAGCAGCTCGAGACCCTCGTCGCCGAGCCGATCGAGTTCACCGGCGCGGCCCGGGCGCAGGTCTCCGCGGTCGTGGACGAGATCGAGCACCTCGTCGCCGAACGCCCCGACGCCGCCATCTACCACCCGGCCCCCATCCTCTGACCCCCGCCCGCCACTGAAGGGTCCATGGGTTTCATAGGACCGAACCAGGCCCACCTTCATCCGGCGGCGGACCGGCACCCGCTCACCGCGGGATAGGGTCACCTCTCGTGAGCGACGCAGCGAAGCCGACCATCCCGGTGCCGGCGTACGACCTGCCCGAGGGCTACACCCACCTCTACTCGGGCAAGGTGCGCGACCTCTACTCGACGCCCGACGACCGGCTCCTCTTCGTCGCGAGCGATCGGATCTCGGCGTACGACTGGGTGCTGCCGACGCCGATCCCAGACAAGGGCCGGATCCTCACGGCCATGAGCCTGTGGTGGTTCGACCGCCTCGACGACATCGTCCCCAACCACGTCGTCTCGGCACGCGTGCCCGACGCGGTCGCGCGACGCGCGATGGTCTGCAACAAGCTCGACATGTTCCCGGTGGAGTGCGTCGCGCGCGGCTACCTCGCGGGCTCGGGACTCACCGAGTACCAGGCCAAGGCCTCGATCTGCGGCGTCAACCTGCCGCCGGGGCTCAAGGACGGCTCGAAGCTGCCCAAGATCATCTTCACTCCGGCCACCAAGGCGGCGATCGGTGACCACGATGTCAACGTCACCTTCGACGAGGTGCTGGCGTTCATCGGCCAGGACGAGGCGCAGACCCTGCGACGACTCACGATCGCGGTCTACGAGCGCGCAGCCGGCATCGCCGCCGACCGTGGGCTGATCCTGGCCGACACCAAGTTCGAGTTCGGCACGCTTCCCGACGGTCGGGTCGTGCTCGCCGACGAGGTGCTCACGCCCGATTCCAGCCGTTACTGGCCGGCCGACGAGTGGGAGCCCGGTCGCCCGCAGGCCTCCTTCGACAAGCAGTTCGTCCGCGACTGGTTGACCTCGCCCGAGAGCGGCTGGGACCGCACCTCCGGCGAGGCCCCGCCGCCCCTGCCCGACGAGGTCGTCGAGAAGACCCGAGCCAAGTACGTCGAGGCCTACGAGCGCCTCACCGGCAAGCGCTTCGCCTGAGCCCGGTCGGATCGCGCCCCGGCCCGGATCCGCACTCGCGTCTAGGGTGAGTCCATGACCTGGTTGGTGACCGGCGGCGCTGGATACATCGGTGCGCACGTCGTGCGTGCGTTCCTCGCGGAGGGCATCGACGTGGTCGTGCTCGACGACCTCTCGAGCGGGCGTCGCGAGTTCGTGCCCGATGGCGTGCCGCTCGCGGTGGGCTCCATCACCGACCCCGTCGCCGTGGCCGGCGTGCTGCGCGAGCGCGAGGTCGAGGGTGTGGTGCACGTCGCGGGCTTCAAGTACGCCGGTGTCTCGGTGCGCGAGCCCTTCGCCTGCTACCACGTCAACGTCGAGGGCACCCGCGTGCTGCTCGAGCAGTGCCAGGAGGCCGGCGTACGCAACGTCGTCTTCAGCTCCTCCGCTGCCGTGTTCGGTACCCCCGACGTCGAGATCGTCACCGAAGACACGCCCAAGCGACCCGAGTCGCCGTACGGCGAGTCCAAGCTGATCGGGGAGTGGTTGCTGCGCGACGCGGCGCGTGCCGCTGAGCTCCGTGGCGGGGAGCCGCTGCGGCACACGTCGCTGCGCTACTTCAACGTGGTCGGCTCCGGCACGCCCGAGGTCTACGACGCGAGCCCCCACAACCTCTTCCCGATCCTGCTCGCAGCCGTGAGCGAGGGTCGCCGGCCGATGATCAACGGCGACGACTACGCCACCGCCGACGGCTCCTGCGTCCGTGACTACATCCACGTCACCGACGTGGCGTCGGCGCACGTCGCGGCTGCTCGAGCGTTGGCCGCGGGGGCCGCCGTGGCACCGGCCTACAACCTGGGTCGGGGCGAGGGCATCTCGGTCAAGGAGATCGTGACGGCGGTGGGTGACGTCGTGGGTCATCCGGTCGCCTATGACGTGGGGCCCCGACGACCCGGTGACCCGGCCCGCATCGTGACCTCGGCCGACCGGGCCCACGCTGACCTGGGCTGGCACGCCGGGGAGGACCTCGCTGCCATGGTTGCCTCGGCCTGGGAGGCGTGGTCCGCCGCGGCGACGGCGGGGACCGCTCGGCTGGGCTGATCGCCCGAGGTGCACCGGTCGGGGAGGGTACGCCGCCGGGATAGGCTGAGGCGTACCGCCTGACCACTCTCCTGGAGCGTTCCGTGGCCCGCGTCCTCGTCGACGTCATGCTCAAGCCCGAGATCCTCGACCCGCAGGGCAAGGCCGTCGAGAGTGCCCTCGGCCGCCTCGGCCTCGCCGGCGTCACCTCGGTCCGTCAGGGGAAGAGCTTCGCCCTCGAGATCGACGGGGAGGTCGACGACGCCCGGCTCGCGCAGATCCACGAGCTCGCAGGATCGCTGCTGTCCAACCCGGTCATCGAGGACTACGTGATCCGCGAGGTCACCGCGTGAGTCTTGGTATGCGCATCGGGGTGGTCACCTTCCCGGGCTCGCTCGACGACAGGGATGCTGCCCGCGCGATCCGCATCGCCGGTGGTGAGGCGGTCGAGCTCTGGCACGGCGACGCCGACCTGCACGGGGTCGACGCCGTGGTGCTTCCCGGCGGCTTCTCCTACGGCGACTACCTGCGCTGCGGTGCGATCGCGCGTTTCGCGCCGGTGATGGGCCCGCTGGTCGACGCCGCCACCGGGGGCCTGCCCGTGCTCGGCATCTGCAACGGCTTCCAGGTGCTGTGCGAGTCGCACCTGCTGCCGGGGGCGCTCGTGCGCAACGACCACCTGCACTTCGTCTGCCGCGACCAGCGCCTGCGGATCGAGTCGACCGGCACCGCATGGACCTCGTCGTACGCCGAGGGGCAGGAGATCGTCGTCCCGCTCAAGAACGGCGAGGGTGGCTACGTCGCCGACGACGCGACCATCGACCTGCTCGAGGCGGAGGGCCGCGTCGTCGCGCGCTACCTCGGCGTCAACCCCAACGGCAGCCGTCGCGACATCGCGGGCATCACCAACGCCCGCGGCAACGTCGTCGGCCTGATGCCCCACCCGGAGCACGCCGTCGAGGCGCTCACCGGACCCACGACCGACGGTCTGGGCTTCTTCACCTCGATCCTGAAGGGCCTCGTCGAGGCATGAGCCCGCTGACCCCCGCCCGGAAGCCCGACACCGTCGCCGACGCGATCGCCGAGCCCGACACCGAGCAGCCGTACGCCGAGCTCGGCCTCAAGCCCGACGAGTACGTCCGCATCCGCGAGATCCTCGGCCGCCGCCCCACGAGCGCCGAGCTCGCGATGTACAGCGTCATGTGGAGCGAGCACTGCTCGTACAAGTCGAGCAAGGTGCACCTGCGCCAGTTCGGCGACAAGAAGCCCGAGACCGACGTGCTGCTCGTGGGAATCGGTGAGAACGCCGGCGTCGTCGACATCGGTGCCGGCTGGGCGGTGACCTTCAAGGTCGAGTCGCACAACCACCCGTCATACGTCGAGCCCTATCAGGGAGCGGCGACCGGCATCGGGGGGATCGTGCGCGACATCCTCTCCATGGGTGCGCGACCCGTCGCGGTGATGGACCCGCTCCGTTTCGGCGCTGCTGACCACCCCGACACACGCCGAGTGCTGCCGGGTGTCGTCGCCGGCATCGGTGGCTACGGCAACTGCCTCGGACTCCCCAACATCGGCGGCGAGGTCGTCTTTGACGCGTCGTACCAAGGGAATCCGCTCGTCAACGCGCTCTGCATCGGCACGATGCGGCACGAGGACATCCACCTCGCGAGTGCCAAGGGCGTCGGCAACCTGGTGATCCTCTACGGCGCCAAGACCGGTGGCGACGGCATCGGTGGTGTGTCGGTGCTCGCGTCCGAGACCTTCGACGAGGGAGGCCCGACCAAGCGGCCCGCAGTGCAGGTCGGCGACCCCTTCATGGAGAAGCTGCTCATCGAGTGCACGCTGGAGGTGCTGCACGCGGGTCTCGTCGAGGGCATCCAGGACCTCGGCGGCGCCGGGATCTCGTGCGCCACCAGCGAGCTCGCAAGCAACGGCGAGGGGGGCATGCACGTGCGCCTCGATGCGGTGCCGTTGCGCGACGCGACGCTGACTCCTGAGGAGATCCTCATGAGCGAGTCGCAGGAGCGCATGTGCGCGGTCGTCACGCCGGAGAAAGTTGAAGCGTTCCTCGCGATCTGCCGCAAGTGGGACGTCACCGCGGATGTCATCGGCGAGGTGACCGACTCGGGTCGGCTCGTCATCGAGTGGCACGGTGAGGTGATCGTCGACGTGCCGCCGCGCACGGTCGCGCACGACGGGCCGGTCTACGACCGGCCGCTGGCCCGCCCCGAGTGGCAGGACGCGCTCCAGGCGGCAACGGCCGACACGCTGCCCCGCCCCACCACCGCGGTCGAGCTGCGCGACACCGTGCTCACCCTGGTCGGCTCGCCCAACCTCGCGTCGAAGACGTGGATCACCTCGCAGTACGACCGCTACGTGCTCGGCAACACGGTGCTCGCGCAGCCCGAGGACGCCGGCATGGTCCGCGTCGACGAGGAGTCGGGCCTCGGCGTCGCCGTCTCGACCGACTGCAACGGTCGCTTCGCCAAGCTCGACCCCTACAACGGCGCCAAGCTGGCGCTCGCGGAGTCCTACCGCAACGTCGCCGCGACCGGGGCCGCACCGCTCGCGGTGACCAACTGCCTCAACTTCGGCTCGCCGGAGGACCCTGCGGTGATGTGGCAGTTCTCGCAGGCCGTCACCGGGCTCGCCGACGGCTGCCTCGAGCTCGGCATCCCGGTCACCGGGGGCAACGTGAGCTTCTACAACCAGACCGGTGACGTGGCCATCCTGCCGACACCGGTCGTCGGCGTGCTCGGTGTGATCGACGACGTCGCCCTGCGCACGCCGATGGCGTTCACCACCGAGGGCGACGTGGTGCTGGTGCTCGGCGAGACGCGCGACGAGCTCTCGGGCTCGGAGTGGGCGCACGTCGTGCATGGCCACCTCGGCGGTCTGCCGCCGACGGTCGACCTCGGCGCCGAGCGTGCGCTCGCGGAGCTGCTCGTCGAGGCGTCGCGTGCCTCGCTCGTCACCGCCGCGCACGACGTCTCCGACGCGGGCATCGCGCAGGCGCTCGTCGAGATGGCCATGCGCGCCGACGTCGGCGCGAGAGTCGACCTGCCCGTGGGCGCCGACCCGTTCGTGTTCCTGCTCTCCGAGTCGACCGCCCGTGCCGTGGTCACCGTGGCTCCCGCGCGTCTCGCCGAGCTCGAGCTGCGCGCGGCAGCGCACGGCGTACCTGTGACGCGGATCGGTGCGGTCACGGCAGCGGGGGACGACCTGCAAGTGCAGGGTGCCTGGGGCGAGTCGCTCGCCTGGACCCTTGCCGAGCTCCACGCCACCGCCGACGCGACGCTTCCCGCACTGTTCGGCTGACCGCCGTCCCGCCCGTGGTCGGTCCTGGCGGGATCGACGGGCGGCGAGGGCGTGACCTCGACACAATGGCGCGCATGGCAGCCACCCCGAGCGAGGAGTCGGACTCCGCGACGTCCGCGAGTAACACCTCCAACCGACCGGTTGAGCGCCCGAACCGGTCGGTTCGAGGTGTTACTCGGGGGCAATCGGAGCCGCGGCGGCGTTCGCGCAGGGCGGCTGCGTCCACACCCGAGCCGGCGTTCGTCGACCGAGAGGGTGCCTGGTGTGTCGTGGGCGCGGGGCCGCACGGCATGTCGGCTCTGAAAGCCATGCTGCAGCACGGCATCGAGGCCGACGGCATGGAGCGTGAGAGTGACGTCGGCGGCAACTGGAACTTCGGGGCCGAGAACTCGCGGGTCTACGAGTCGACCCATCTGATCTCGAGCAAGCCGTTCACGCAGTTCCCCGACTTCCCGATGCCCGACTCCTACCCTGACTACCCGAGCCACCGGCAGGTCAAGGCCTACTTCGACCGGTACGCCGACCACTTCGGGCTGCGCCGAAGGATCCGGTTCGACACCGAGGTGGTGCGGGCCGGGCCGGTCGATGACAGCCGCGCGTGGGATGTCACGGTCCGCGAGCGGACGACGGCTGCGGAGACGACGTACCGCTATGCCGGGCTCGTCGTCGCCAACGGTCACAACTGGTCGCCCAAGAGCCCGGCGTACCCCGGGCTCGACGACTTCGCCGGCGAGGTCCTGCACTCGGCGCAGTACAAGGGGCCGGAGGTGCTGCGAGGGCGCCGCGTGCTCGTGGTCGGGGCCGGCAACACCGGGTGCGACGTGGCCGTCGAGAGTGCGCAGAACGCTGCCCAGACCTGGCACTCCACCCGACGCGGCTACTTCTACAACCCGAAGTTCGTCATGGGTCGTCCTGTCGATCAGGTCAACGACAGCCTGCTCGCGATGCGGCTCCCGTTGGCGGTACGCCGAGCCCTGTTCGACCTCACGCTCCGGTTCGCCGTCGGTGACGTGACGAAGTTCGGGCTGCAGAAGCCCGACCACAAGTTCTTCGAGACCCATCCCATCGTGAACCAGCAGCTCGTCTACTACGTCGGCCACGGTGATATCACCCCGCGGCGGGACATCGAGCGCTTCGATGCCGCGGGAGCGGTCTTCGCCGACGGGTCGCGCGCTGATGTCGACCTCGTCGTGTTCTGCACCGGCTATCTCCTCGACATCCCCTTCCTGCGCCCGGAGTGGCTCAACTGGAAGGGCGACCATCCGGAGCTGTTCCTGCAGGTCTTCACTCCGCGGTTCGACAACCTCGCCGTGTCCGGGCTGCTTCAACCGGCGAGCGGGCAGTGGACCCTTGCGCACTGGCAGGGCGTGCTGATCGCGCGGGTCGCCGCGGCGCGGCGCGACGACCCGCGCGCGGCGCGGGGGTTCCTCTCGCGCGCCGAGCACGAGGCAGGACGCCGTTTCAGTGCGGGCACGACGTACAAGGAGTCGACCCGGCACTACTACGAGGTTGCCCACCAGGACTACCTCAAGGCCTTGCAGCAGGCGATCCGCGAGCTGGAGCGGGCGGCATGAGCGCGACGAAGGGTCGGCGCTCGTCGACGTTGGCGATGCGCCCGTGGGACTGGTCGTTCCCGTCGCGCCCGGTCGCTCACCGCGAGGTGATCTCGGTCGTCCCGGAGGGCGGGTCCGACCGGCCTCCGCTGCTCATGGTGCACGGCGTCGCGCACGGTGCGTGGTGCTTCGGTGAGCACTGGGTCCCCGCGGCCGCGGATGCGGGTTGGCCGGCGTACGCCGTGAGCCTGCGCGGCCACGGCGGCTCAGGCGGTGGCCGGCACTTGCGCCGCACGTTGATGCGCGACTACGTCCACGACGTGCTGCAGACCATCGCCGAGCTGCCCGAGCCGCCGGTGCTGATCGGCCACTCGATGGGTGCCGGGGTGGCGCAGCTCGTCGCCGAGCGCTACCCGCTGCGCGGTCTCGTGCTGCTCACGCCGGCTCCGATGCACGCCGCGGTCGGCGACCTGCTGGCCATCGCGAAGGACCGGCCGCTCGACGCGCTGGGTGCCGTCGTCGGTCGCACCTTGTCGATGGAGCCGGAGATCCTGTTCGAGGGGCTCGACGAGGCGACGGCTCGGGGCTACGCCGACCGCACGGGCACCGAGTCGCCACTGGTGCAGTGGGAGCTGTTGCTGCCGCGCACGATCGGGCCGGTGCGCTGCCCGGTGCTCGTGATCGGCACGCCGTCGGACCGCCTCGTGCGACCGGCCGACGTCCGGCGTACGGCGGAGTCCTTCGGCGTCGAGCCGATGTGGTTCCCCGGGATGGGGCACGACGTGATGCTCGACGTGGGGTGGGACCAGGTGCTCGATGCCGTGCTGCGGTTCGCCGCCGACCTCCCCGCGTGGGGCGCGGCACCGCCACGATGAGTGACGTGCTGGGGCGCCGGGACGCGGGACCGCGGCCATGAGTGACGTGCTGGGGCGCTGGGACGCGGGACGGCGACGATGAGCGACGTGCTGGGGCGCTGGGACGGGGGTGAGACGCCCGACCGCGCCGAGGTGAAGGTGGCCGTGAAGGAGTCGCTGGCGCTTCTGGTGTCGGTCGCACCGGGACACGCTGTGGAGGTGCGGATCCCGCCGTACGCCGCGGTGCAGGTGATCGAGGGCTCGCGGCACCGACGGGGCACTCCCCCGGCCGTCGTGGAGTGCGACGCGCGGACCTGGCTCGAGCTCGCCGCGGGTCGCGTGGCGTGGGCCGATGCCGTCGCCGACGGCCGGGTCCGGGCCAGCGGCGAGCGCAGCGACCTCTCGGCGTACCTCCCGCTCACACTGAAGGGTCCATGAGTTCGATAGGACCGAACCAACGCCACCTTCATCGTCGTACGCCGGCGCGGTCCGACCGCTTCAGGGTTCCGGACAATGAAGGTGGCCCCGGTTCGAACCTATGAAACCTATGGACCCTTCAGTGCTCGGGGGGGACCTGGCGGGAGAAGGCTTCCCAGGTGGAGAGGATGGGGCCGGTGGTCCAGTCGGTGGGCGGCTCGAGGTAGTCGGGGCAGCGGGTCTCGATCGCCTGGAGCAACGGGCGCGGGAGGTCGTCGAGACCCCGGCGGGCGGTGCGGGAGAACAGCCGACCGGTCATCACCCCGGCCGAGCGGCCGGTCGGCGTGTCGAAAGCGAAGCCGCCCATCCGCATCCACGGCCAGAACGGCGAGATCCGGCTGAAACCGGCGCGGAAGTGCGCCGAGGGAAGCGACGTGTCGGCCAGCTCGGCGTGCGACGCGAAGATGGTGAAGTGCTCGCTCGGGTTGATGCGTGCGCCGGTGGAGGCCTTCGGCCAACGAACCGGGTCGACCGGGTTGGGGTACTCGTGCGCGTAGTCCCACTCGAGCAGCACCTCGTCGCCGTAGACCTGCCACGGCAGCACGAACGGGATCGCGCCGGACGACGTCGCCCCCGAGTCGTTCATGACCGAGCCCTCGTCGTGGTGGTCGCCGACGGTGAGCACCGGCATCTCTGTCGTGACCACGCCGCCGATGCGGTCGTTGAGGAAGTGGAACACCTCGACGTCCTCGCCCGTGAACGGGTTGTGCCACGAGTCGAGAGGTACGCCGGTGGCGAGATCGGTGAAGAACCCGGTCTCTTTGCCGCGCATCGTCAGCGCCGGACCGCTGCCGGTCTCGTCTAGGCGACACAACGTCACACCCGTGCCCTGATACCCGAACAGCGGCACAAGCTTTCGTCCTTCGACCCACGCGAACATCGTGCCGTGGAAGACGCCGTACACCGGTTCGTCGCCGAACGTGCCCCACGTCTTGCCGAACGCATAGAGGTTGTGCGCCGGGTTCGTGAGGTCGAGTGCGTGGCCGTCGAGGACGGCGGCAGGGTCACCCAGGGAGGTCGTCACCGACCAGACGCTACCCATCGGCACTCGACGCTCGTCAGGTAGTCCCCGGGGCGTCGCTCCGGGGGGTCCACTCACCGCGCCCGTCGAGCCGATCCGCACTCGACCACGCGTGTCGGAGGCCTCGTCGGTGCGGCGGAACGGGTGTGAGGCCGATCGGGTGGTCCCTCGACGCATCGGCATCGATCGCGACGGATGATGAGCGCGGGCGCGCTCGCAGGGAGGTTCCTCGTGCTTGTCCTCGCGCGTGGACCGGGTCAGAGCATCGTGCTCGACAACCGGATCACCGTCACCGTTCTCACCGCTCGCGGGTCGACGGTGCGCCTGGGCATCGAGGCCCCTCCCGATGTCGGCGTACGCCGTGGGGAGCTCGGGCCGGCGACGACGGTCGTGCTCCGCGACCTCGTGCCCGCAGCCGACACGCCCCCAGCAATCGCGCAATGACACACCGAATTCGCACGATTCGGTCACGATCGCGACGAGATCGGCACTCGGCCCTCGATCTGACGACGGATTCGCGAGTACAGTGCGGCAGCGCATCGGGGCGCGGCTGGGTGCCGTGCGCCGGAGCCCCGGCTCCCGGCCTCCGCCGATGGCCCCGGACCCACCTCGAGGACCTGCCCGCCGATGAGCTCCACGACACCTGACGTCCACGCCGCGCCGACGGCGGCTGACGAGTCCGGCGTCGCCATCCGGCTGCGCGGCCTGCGCAAGACGTTCGGCGAGGTCGTCGCCGTCGACCGGGTCGATCTCGACATCGCCGACGGTGAGTTCCTCACGCTGTTAGGTCCGTCCGGCTCTGGCAAGACGACCGTGCTGCGGATGATCGCCGGCTTCGAGCTGCCGACCGCAGGCACCATCGAGCTCGACGGGGTGGACGTGACCCGCCGCCCCCCCTTCGACCGCGACGTCAACACGGTCTTCCAGGACTACGCCCTCTTCCCACACATGACCGTGCAGCAGAACGTCGAGTACGGGCTGCGGGTCAAGGGCGTCGGCAGGACCGAGCGGCGCGAGCTGGCCACCGAGGCGTTGGCGGCGGTCCGGCTCGAGGGGTACGGCGACCGGAGACCGGCGGCGATGTCGGGCGGTCAGCGTCAACGCGTGGCACTCGCCCGGGCTCTGGTCAACCGCCCGAAGGTCCTGCTGCTCGACGAGCCGCTCGGCGCACTCGACCTCAAGCTCCGTGAGCAGATGCAGGTCGAGCTCAAGGCGATCCAACGTGAGGTCGGCATCACCTTCGTCTTCGTCACCCACGACCAGGAGGAGGCGTTGACGATGAGCGACCGGATCGCGGTCTTCAACGCCGGCGCCATCGAGCAGATCGGCACACCGGCGGACGTCTACGAGCGGCCCGCCACCGAGTTCGTGGCCGGGTTCGTCGGCACCTCCAACCTGTTGCAGGGGGCGGCGGCCGTCACGGTCCTCGGCGTCGAGGGCGTCTACAGCGTGCGACCGGAGAAGATCCGGCTGGCCGGGCCCGACGACCGCCCAGGCGAGGGCGAGGACTCCGCGCTGGGCATCGTGCGCGAGGTCGTCTATGTCGGCAGCGGCACGCGCTTCCTCGTCGATCTCGAGGTCGGTGGGTCGTTGGTGGCGCTGCAGCAGAACCAGCACACGTCCTCGATGGACGTCGCTGCCATGCGCGGTCGTCACGTGCGGCTCGTCTGGCGCAAGGAGCACGAGTACCGGGTCGGCGACTAGCCACCCGACCGGCCGCGGATGCGGCCGCCCACAACGACCCGGCGGTCTGGAGCCGACGGGCATCTGATGACAGGAGTAAGCGAGTGCGCAGCAAGCGACTTCTCGCGATCGGCGCCGGCATTGCGGCCGTCGGTCTTCTCACCACCGCGTGCGGCAGCTCCTCGTCGAGCAGCTCCGCCGCCCCGTCCGTCTCGCCGTTCGCGGGACCCGTCGGCACGGGCGAGGGCACGCTCAACGTGCTCGCCTGGCCCGGCTACGCCGAGGACGGCTCCACCGACCCCAAGGTCGACTGGGTCACCGGCTTCGAGAAGGAGACCGGCTGCCAGGTCAACGTCAAGACGTTCGGCACCTCCGACGAGGCCGTGCAGCTCTTCTCCGGTGGCGGCTACGACGTGGTCTCGGCCTCGGGTGACGCGACCTTGCGCCTCGTTGCCGCCGACAAGGTCCAGCCGGTCAACACCGCGCTCGTGCCCAACTACGCGGACATCTTCGAGGGCCTGAAGGGCAAGAAGTGGAACACCGTCGACGGGGTCAGCTACGGCATCCCGCACGGCCGTGGCGCCAACGTCCTGATGTACCGCACCGACAAGGTGAGCCCGGCGCCCGACAGCTGGGCGATCACGTTCGACCCGGCCTCGGCGCAGAAGGGCTCGGTCACCGCGTACGACTCCCCGATCTTCATCGCCGACGCGGCGGTCTACCTCAAGGCCACCCAGCCGGACCTCGGGATCACCGACCCGTACGCCCTCGACCAGAAGCAGTTCGACGCTGCCGTGGCGCTGCTCACGGCGCAGAAGGACCTCATCGGCGAGTACTGGTCGGACTACACCAAGTACCTGCAGGCCTCGAAGGCCGGCACCACCACCGTGGGCACCTCGTGGCAGGTCATCCAGAACCTCGCGGCCGCCGACGGCACCCTCGTCGCGAGCGTCAAGCCCAAGGAGGGCGCGACCGGCTGGTCGGACACCTGGATGGTGGCCAAGGACACCAAGAGCCTCAACTGCTCCTACCTGTGGCTCAACCACATCGTCTCGCCCGAGGCCAACGCCGCGGTCGCCGAGTGGTTCGGTGAGGCACCGGCCAACCAGAAGTCCTGCGCTCTGACGGCCGACAAGAACCACTGCGCCACGTTCCACGCGGACAACGAGGCGTACTGGAGCGACGTCTACTACTGGAACACGCCGTCGGCCAAGTGCCTCGACGGGCGTACGGACGCCACCTGCGTCCCCTACGCCGAGTGGTCGAAGGCATGGAGCTCGCTGCGTAACAGCTGATCCGGGGAGTACGCCGCCCGGTCGACGCAGGGGTGGTCCGGTCACGACGACGGACCACCCCCGCGCCACGCACGTCACAGGAAGGCACGCATGAGCACCGCGATCCGCGTCCCGGCACCGCAGCGTCCCGCTGCCGCCTGGATGTACCGGCACCCCAAGGCACGAGTCGCCTTGCTGCTGGTGCTGCCGCTGTCGTGGCTGATGATCGCCTACCTGGGATCGCTGGGCGCCCTGTTCATCACGGCGTTCTGGTCGGTCGACTCGTTCTCCGGTGTGCTGACCCGCACCTTCACCCTCGACAACTTCGTCGAGCTCGCCACGGACCCGGCGTACTACGGGGTCGCGCTGCGCACGATCGGCATCGCGGCAGCGGTCACGGTGCTCACCGCGCTGATCGGTCTCCCGATGGCGTTCTTCATGGCTCGCGTCGCCAAGCCGTCGAGCCGCGCGATCCTCGTCGCGCTGGTGCTGACCCCCTTGTGGGCGTCCTACCTCGTCAAGGTCTACAGCTGGCGCACGATGTTCCAGCCCGAGAGCGGCGTGATCGCCTGGATGTTCCAGCCGTTCGGTCTCGACTCCCCGGGCTACGGGGCGGTGGCCACGATCGTGACGCTGACCTACCTGTGGCTGCCCTACATGGTGCTGCCGTTGTACGCCGGATTCGAGCGGATCCCCGACTCGTTCCTCGACGCCTCAGCGGATCTCGGCGCGAAGAGCTGGCGTACGTTCCGTTCGATCGTGCTCCCGGTCGTGTTCCCCTCGCTCGTCGCAGGTTCGATCTTCACCTTCTCGCTGTCGCTGGGTGACTACATCACCGTGCAGATCGTCGGGGGCAAGCTGCAGATGCTCGGCAACGTCGTCTACCAGAATTTCACCCTCAACCTCCCGTTCGCCGCTGCGGTGGCGACGATCCCGGTGTTCGTGATGTTCGCCTACCTCTTCGCCGTGCGCCGCACCGGCGCCCTCGACAACCTCTGAGGACGGGAGCAGCATGACCATCTCCGCGTCCACGAGGCTCGTCCTGCGGCTGCTGTTCGTCGTCGGCATGGTGTTCATCTACGTGCCGCTGACGATCGTGGTCGTCAACTCCTTCAACGCCGACAAGACCTTCTCGTGGCCGCCGCAGGAGTGGACTCTCGAGTGGTGGCAGAAGATGGTCACCAACCAGGGTGTGCGTGACGCGCTGCTGTCGTCGGTGATCGTCGCGGCGATCGCGACCCTGCTCGCTCTCTTCCTGGGCACCCTTGTCGCGATGGCCATCGGTCGGTACTCCTTCTTCGGCCGCGACACCGTCTCGCTGCTGGTGATCCTGCCCATCGCGTTGCCGGGCATCGTCACCGGGATCGCGCTCAACACCGTGTTCACCAGCTATCTGGGTGGGCTGACGTTCATGTCGATCGTGATCGGCCACGCGACCTTCTGCATCGTGGTCGTCTACAACAACGCACTCGCCCGGCTGCGGCGCGTGGGGACGAGCTTCGAGGAGGCCTCGATGGACCTCGGGGCGGCCGGGTTCACGACCTTTCGGCTGGTGACCTTCCCGCAGGTGCGCTCGGCGCTGGTCGCCGGCGCGGTGCTGGCGTTCGGCCTGAGCTTCGACGAGATCATCGTGACCACCTTCACGGCTCCGCCGAACATCCAGACCCTGCCGATCTGGATCTTCAACAACCTGTTCCGGCCCAACCAGGCACCGATCGTCAATGCCGTCGCGGCGGCCTTGATCCTCATCTCGATCGTGCCGGTCTATCTCGCGCAGAGACTCTCCGGCGACGCCGCCGGCGGCGGTCGCATCTAGCCCGTTCGCCTCCGAGGGCACGGCACGCGATCATCGGGTCGTGGCGGAGGACCGGTCGGTGCTGGTGCGGCAGTCGCACGCGCCCGATCTCGTGCTGGCCTACGGGCCCGGCACGGACGACATCGCCGACGTGCGGCTCGGGCGAACGTCCCGACCCCTCGTCGTCATGCTGCACGGCGGCTTCTGGCGTCCCGAGTACGACCGTCGCCACGTCGGTCCGATGGCGGACGCGCTCGCGGCCGCCGGGTTCACGGTCGTGTCGCCCGAGTACCGGCGTATCCCGGGGGATCCCGACGCCACCTGCGACGACGTGCGGGTCGCGCTGCGGGTCCTGCCCGTCGAGCTGCGCGATCGCTACGACGGCCGGGTCGTGGTTGCTGGGCACTCGGCCGGCGCGCACCTCGCGCTGTGGGCCGCGTCGGCGGCACCCGCGGCGGGCCTGCACGCCACGCTGGCCCTCGCCCCGGTGACCGACCTGGTCGCAGCCGAGCGGGTCCACCTCGGCGACGACGCGGTCGCGGCCTTCCTCGGGGTCCCGGCGTCCGACCGACCCGATCTCGACCCGATCCGCAGCGCGGTCGCCGTGAGTCCGGTCCACCTGGTGCACGGGCTCATGGACTCCGTCGTCCCCCTGGCCCAGTCCCAGGCGTACGCCGCAGCCTGCCCCGCGGCACGGCTGGTCGCGCTCGACGCCACCGGTCACTTCGACCTCGTCGACCCGCTCTCCGCCGCCTGGCCACAGGTCCTCGACGTCCTCCAAGACATCTGCGACGCCTGAGCAAGCGCGCCAAGAAGACCCGTAGACTACGGACGTGCTTCGCGGCGACGGACGGCTCAACCACGACCTCCTGCCCGGCGAGAAGGGCCCCCAGGACGCCTGTGGTGTCTTCGGCGTCTGGGCCCCCGGTGAGGAAGTCTCGAAGCTGACCTACTTCGGCCTCTACGCCCTCCAGCACCGTGGCCAGGAGTCAGCCGGCATCGCGGTCAGCGACGGTTTCCGCACCCTCGTCTACAAGGACATGGGGCTGGTCTCGCAGGTCTTCAACGAGGCGTCGCTCGAGAGCCTCCACGGCCACATCGCGATCGGTCACGCCCGGTACTCCACGACCGGCGCGAGCGTGTGGGAGAACGCGCAGCCGACCTTCCGGGCCACCGCCACGGGCCACGTCGCGCTCGGGCACAACGGCAACCTCACCAACACCCACGACCTCGCCACCCGGGTGCGCGAGCGTGCCTCGGCCAACGGCGAGCTCCCACTCGGTGGCTCCTCGATCGGCACGAGCGACACCGACCTGCTCACCTCGCTGCTGGCCTCCCACCCCGAGCTCACGCTCGAGGCCGCGGCGATGGAGGAGCTGCCGCTGCTGCGCGGCGCGTTCTCCCTCGTCTTCATGGACGACAACACCCTCTACGCGGCGCGCGACCCGCAGGGCATCCGCCCGCTGGTGCTCGGCAAGCTCGAGCGCGGCTGGGTCGTGGCCAGCGAGACCGCGGCCCTCGACATCGTGGGCGCCTCGTTCGTCCGCGAGATCGAGCCCGGCGAGCTCGTCGCGATCGATGAGCACGGGCTGCGCACGCAGCGCTTCGCCGAGGCCGACCCTAAGGGCTGCCTGTTCGAGTTCGTCTACCTCGCGCGTCCCGACACCTCGATCTCCGGGCACAGCATCCACGCGGTGCGCGTCGAGGTCGGTCGCCAGCTCGCGCGCGAGCACCCGGCCGAGGCCGACCTGGTCATCCCGGTGCCGGCGAGCGGCACTCCGGCGGCGGTCGGCTACGCGCAGCAGTCCGGCATCCCGTTCGCCGAGGGTCTGGTGAAGAACGCCTACGTCGGACGCACCTTCATCCAGCCGTCGCAGACGATCCGTCAGCTCGGCATCAGGCTCAAGCTCAACCCGCTGCGCGAGATCGTGAGCGGCAAGAAGCTCGTCGTCGTCGACGACTCGATCGTGCGCGGCAACACCCAGCGCGCGATCGTGCGGATGCTGCGCGAGGCCGGCGCCCGTGAGGTGCACGTGCGGATCTCGAGCCCGCCGGTGAAGTGGCCGTGCTTCTACGGCATCGACTTTGCCACCCGCGCCGAGCTCATCGCCAACGGGCTCGCGGTCGAGGAGATCCGCACCTCGATCGGCGCCGACTCGCTCGGCTACGTGTCGCTCGAGGGTCTGGTCGACTCCACCGGCGTCGCGATGGACCGGCTCTGCCGCGCCTGCTTCGACGGGGTCTACCCCGTCGACCTGCCCGAGCCCGAGCTGATCGGCAAGCACCTGCTCGAGGGCCTCGAGAGCCGCCTCCTCGAGAGCGGGATCGCGGGCACGGCGTCGCTCGACCCCGAGGGCCTCCCGACCCTGCTCGGCGGTGGCGGCGCCGCAGAAGCGCTGAACCGCCCGTGACCGACCGGCAGCCCCCCGGCCCCCTGGTCGGCGACGTCGTACGCCGTGCCACCGCCGCCCCTGCGACGTACGCCTCCGCCGGCGTCGACGTCGAGGCGGGCGAGCACGCCGTCGCACTGATGAAGGCCTCCATCGCCCGGGCCCAGCGCCCCGAGGTGGTCGGAGACTTCGGCGGCTTCGCCGGGCTCTTCGACGTCTCGATCATCAAGCGCTTCGACCGTCCGCTGCTCGCGACGTCGACAGACGGCGTGGGCACCAAGGTCGTCATCGCCCAGAAGATGGACAAGCACGACACGATCGGCATCGACCTCGTCGCCATGGTCGTCGACGACCTCGTCGTGTGCGGCGCCGAGCCGCTGTTCATGACCGACTACATCGCGACCGGCAAGGTCGTGCCCGAGCGCATCGCCGCGATCGTCGCGGGCATCGCCGAGGGGTGTCGTCGGGCGGGTTGTGCGCTCGTGGGTGGTGAGACCGCCGAGCACCCCGGCCTGCTCGCGCCCGACGAGTACGACGTCGCGGGTGCCGGCACCGGCGTCGTCGACGCCGCAGACCTGCTGGGGCCGCACCGGGTGACGGTCGGCGACGTGGCGATCGCGATGCGGGCGAGCGGACTGCACTCCAACGGCTACTCCCTCGCCCGGCACGTGCTCCTCACGACGGGGCAGCTCCGGCTCGACCAGCAGGTCGAGAGCCTCGGCCGCACGCTCGGCGAGGAGCTGCTCGAGCCCACCCGGATCTACGCGTTGGACTGTCTCGACCTGGCCCGCGCCGGAGAGGTCGACGTCCACGCGTTCAGCCACGTGACCGGTGGGGGGCTCGCTGCCAACCTCGCCCGCGTTCTCCCGCCCGAGATCCACGTGGTGGTCGAGCGTTCCAGCTGGGCCCCGCACCCCGTCTTCTCCCTCGTCGGTGAGATGGGCCGGGTCGCACTGCCCGAGCTGGAGAAGACCTTCAACATGGGCATCGGCATGATCGCGATGGTCTCGCCCGGGTCCGTCGACGCCGCACTCGGTCGGCTGGCCGCTCGCGGCGTCGACGCGTGGGTCATCGGTGAGGCCCGCCCGCGGGCAGCGGGTGAGGACGGCGACGCCCCCGCCAAGGGCGGCAACGGTGGCGCCGTCACGTTGTCCGGCTCGCACGCCCGCTAGGACCCTTCCGTCGCAGAGGGCATCGGGGCTAACGTCGCCGGACGAGACAACGACGCCGCCCCGGGAGTGCCCATGCAGTCAGGTTCCTACCCGCACGCCGATGGCCAGCTCATGCTCACGGACTCCGGTCTCGAGACCGACCTGGTCTTCAACAAGGGGGTCGAGCTTCCCGAGTTCGCCTCGTTCCCGCTGCTCGACGACGAGGCGGGCCGTGGCCTTCTCGAGCGGTACTACCGCGACCACGCGGCGGTCGCGGCCGAGTACGGCACGGGCTTCGTGTTCGAGACCCCGACCTGGCGCAGCAACGCCGACTGGGGGCCGAGGCTCGGCTACAGCCAGGACCAGCTCGACCGGATCGACCGCGAGGCCGTCGCGCTCGTCGTCGGCGTCCGGGACTCCGGCCCGCAGCTGAGCGGACCCACCTCGATCAGCGGCCTGCTCGGTCCGCGCGGCGACGGGTACGCCGTCGGCACGGCGATGTCGGTCGAGACGGCACGCGACTACCACGCCCACCAGGTCGGGGTGCTGGCCGAGGCGGGCTGCGACCTCGTGTCGACACTCACGATGAACTACGCCGCCGAGGCCACCGGCATCGCGCTGGCTGCACGTGCCGTCGGCGTACCCGTCGCGGTGTCCTTCACCGTCGAGACCGACGGTCGGCTGCCGGACGGCTCCACGCTGGAGGACGCCATCGCCGCCGTGGACCGGGCCACCGGGCGCTACGTCGCCTACTTCGGCGTCAACTGCGCCCACCCCGACCACATCTGGCCGGGACTCGACCCGAGCGGCGACTGGGTGCAGCGGGTGGGCTGGATCAGGGCGAACGCGTCGCGGCTCAGCCACGCCGAGCTCGACGAGGCGGAGGTGCTCGACGAGGGTGACCCGGCCGGGCTGGGCGCCGACTACCGGATGCTCGCGGAGGCCTTCCCGAACATCACCGTGTGGGGTGGCTGCTGCGGCACCGACGTACGCCATGTGCGAGCCATCGCCGCGCAGCTCAAGCCCCTGCCACCGGGGGCTGACCGGGCATGACGACGGGCGCCCGCCCCGGAGGGTGAGCGCCCGGTCCTGGTTCGGGTGACTGCGGGGTCAGTCGTCCTCGTCGTCGACGTACTTCGAGTACCGGTCGTCGTCGACGACGGTCTCCTCGGTGGCGGCAGGCGCCGGTGGATGGTAGCCGCCCCGGGCGAGCTCGGCCTGGAGCGCGCCGAGATCGGTGTTGCCGCTGGAGTACTTGAGCTCGCGAGCGACCTTGGTCTGCTTCGCCTTGGCCCGGCCACGCCCCATGGCTTGACCCCCTCTGGAACCCCGCTGGCCCCGGATTCGACCGACATGACAGTCCACCGGGGGATCAGCCCGCGGTGGCTCGAACCCTCATCATAAACGCCCCGGAGGCGCCGCGAGCGCCGGGTTCGCCCGGAGCGGACATCGGGCGCGTCGCCCCGGGCCACGAGACCCGGATCGCCCTCACCCGAGCTCGGTCGAGAACGGCTCCCGGTGCGGAGCTGCCGCGATCCGCTCCTCGGCGAGGCGCTCGGCTGCCACCAGCGGAGTCGCGCCGGTGGCCTGCGCGCGCCGCAGCACGTCGAGCAGGGTGCCACCGATGGCTCGGGCCCGGGCGCGAGCCCGTGCTTCGTCGTAGTGGCCGCGGGCGGCGTACTCCTCGCCCACCGCGACGACGCCGCCGGCGTTGACGAGGAAGTCGGGGGCGAACAGGATGCCGCGGTCGGCGAGCCGGTCGACGAGACCGTGCTCGGCGAGCTGGTTGTTGGCGCCGCCGCACACCGCCTGCGCGGTCAGCCGCTCGACCACGTCGGCGGTGAGGGACCCGCCGAGGGCGCAGGGCGCGAGCACGTCGACGTCGGCCTCGACCAGTGCGTCCGGGTCGGTGACGACCTCGGCTCCGGGGTGCTCCGCGCGCAGCCGCTCCAGCGCTGCCGGATCGACGTCGGCGGCAAGGACGTGCCCGCCCTCGTCGAGGACGTGGCCGGCCAGCCGCCGACCCACCTTGCCGACGCCGGAGATGGCGACCCGTCGACCGTGCAGCGACGGCTCGCCCCAGAGGTGCTCGGCGACGGCACGGAGCGAGTGGTGGACGCCGACCGCGGTGAGGTCGCCGGAGTCGCCGGCGCCGCCGTGCTCCGGTGAGCGGCCCGTCGTCCACGGGTTGGTCGTGGCGACCACGTCCATGTCGGCGACGTAGGTGCCGACATCGGCCGCGGTCACATAGCGGCCGCCGAGCGTGGCGACGAGGCGACCGTAGGCGCGCAGCAGCTCGGGTGTCTTCACGGTGCGCGGGTCGCCGATGATGACGGCCTTGCCACCGCCGTGCGGCAACCCGGCGAGGGCGTTCTTGTAGGTCATCGCCCGAGCGAGGGCGAGCACGTCGGCAAGGGCGGAGTCAGTGTCGGGGTAGGGCACGCAGCGCGTGCCGCCGAGCGCGGGACCCAGCGCGGTGGAGTGGATCGCGACGATCGCACGCAGGCCGCTGGCCGCATCGTTGCCGTGGACGACCTGCTCGTACGCCGAGAGCTCGGCGGAAAGGCTCACAGCCCGAAGGCTACGGCCGCAGCCCCACCCCACTCGCGCCCACCGACCCGAGTAACACCTGGAACCGACCGGTTCGGGCGCCAGACCGGTCGATTCAGGGTGTTACTCGCGGCACAGGGGAGCGGGTGTCAGGTGGCCGGGAGGTCGGCGAGGTCGGCGAGCCGAGGCGGTTCGGCGCCCGCACGGGTGCAGGTGATCCCCGCGACGACGATCGCTCGCTCCGTGGCCCGGCGTACGGCGTCGAGGTCGTGCAGGTCGGCGCGACCCAGCCCTGCATCGACCCAGGTGGCGAGGAAACCGCCGCCGAAGGAGTCGCCCGCCCCGACCGTGTCGACGACGTCCACCTGGGGCACCGGCAGGGAGAGCGAGCCCGAGGTGGTCAGCACGTGGACGGCCGCCGCCCCGTCGGTGAACAGGACCACGCTCGGCCCCTGCGCCAGGAGTGCGCGCGCCGCGTCGATGGCCGCCGCCCCGGGATCGAGCCAGTCGAGGTCGTCGCCGGAGACCTTCACGACATCGGCCCGGGTGAGCACCCGGGCCAGCCGGGCCCGGTAGCCGACCGCGTCGTCGATGACGTCCGGCCGGCAGTTGGGGTCGAGGAAGACGAGCACGTCGTCGGGGACGTCGGCGACGAGGTGCTCCAGGCTCGTGGCGAGCGGCTCGAACACCAGCCCGAGCGTGCCGATGTGCAGGACGCGGGTCTCCGGGGAGATGCTCCCGCGCGCGTCGGCAGCGCTCACCTGCGGTGCGGAGGTGTGCGCGAAGTAGAAGCGGTAGCTCGCCGCACCGCCCTGGTCGAGCTCGGCGACCGCCCGCGTCGTCGGCTGGTCGACCGCATCGGGCAGGCCGAGGCGTACGCCGTCCTCCGCGAGCCGGTCGCGCAGCATGCGGCCGAACCGGTCGTCGGAGAGGCCCCCGAGGAAGAGGGTGTCGACACCGAGCCGGGCGAGGGTCCGTGCCGCGTTGAACGGTCCGCCGCCGGCTGCGGCGCTCAGCGAGCCGTCGGGCCGCAGGATCAGGTCGACCAAGGCCTCACCGGCGACGACGACGGTCATGGTGGCTGGTACTCCTCGCGTCCGGCGCGGCGGGTGCCCCGCGGTCGAGGATCCCTGTGCGCGGGGTGCCCTCGCAAGTTCTCGGCGGGAACGGCTGGCGTGTCGACCCCGGCGCGGGAGCCGTCGCCCGGGTCACGAAAAGGGAACGGAACGCCCACGACTGCGGAGGCAGTGAGATAGTCGCGCCGGACCAAACGGACCAACCGGACATGTCTGCCGCGGGTGCGGCTCGATCTCACGTCATACGAGGGGGACCGCATGGCTGGACGCCTGACCGAGGCGGACGAGCTGCTGACGCCTGCCGAGGTGGCCGCACTGTTCCGGGTCGACCCCAAGACGGTGACCCGCTGGGCGAAGGCGGGCAAGCTCACGTCGATCCGCACGCTCGGCGGCCATCGCCGCTATCGCGCGGTCGAGGTCCGGGCGCTGCTCGAGAACATCCCGGGCCAGCGCGACCCCGGCGACGACGCCATCGGCGGCTGAGCGCCCGTTCAGCTGGACGGCTCGGGGGACCGATCACCAGAACGATCTGAGTCGACGCAGCGGTGCCGTCACCCGCCAGGACGCCGACCCACTCATCACGCCGAGGTCGTGAGTGGCCGACTCCGCCACTGTTCGTGCCACCTCAGCCTCCTCCCGTGCGGCTGCCGCTCTCGCCTCTGCACCGGCCAGGGCTTCGGCGTGCGGCCGCAGCGAATCGCGCTCCGCGGTCAGGGCGAGCACCTGGTCCTCGTGGGCGGAGGCGACGAGCGAGGCGCGGTTGGCGGCCTCGCGGACCGCGCGCGACACCATCGCGTCCCACTCCGGCCCGAATCCGTCGGCGTGCATCCGTGCCCACCATCGTTGGATCTCCTCGAGGCGGTCCCGCCGGTCGTGGCCGGCCCGCAGGCCGGCGTCGAGCTTGATGGTGGTCGCCCGGCTCCCGGTGACGGCACGCAGGTCCGGCAGGGCGAAGAACTGCTGCCACATGTAGTGGTCGGTCCAGCGCCCGGCCGGAGTCTCCCGCCAGCCGACCGGCAGCCGGCGGTAGGCGTCGAGGGTGTGGGCGGCCCCGGTGAGCGAGATCGTGTTGCGCCGCGGATGGAGGTGCCACTGCACCCAGGCGCGCTCGGTGAGGTCGACCGGCAGGTGCAGCAGGTCGTCGTCGCCGCGCACGATGATCGGGAGCGGGTGAGCGAAGTCGTGCCCCGCGAGGAGCTCGATCATCGTCGCGACGTGGTGGGGGAGCAGGAGGTCGTCATCGCCGTGGTAGACCACGATCGGCGAGCCGAGGTCGCGGATCACCTCATCCCGGGTGCGTTCACCGTGCCGGGGCGCCTTCGGACGGTCGACGACCACCACCCGTCCGTCGTCGCGGCGGAGGTCGGCGAGCACGTCGCGCGTGTCGTCGCCGATCCCGTCGCCGATCACGACGAGCGCAAGGTCGGCGTAGGTCTGCTCGAGCACGCTGCGCGCGGCGAGCTCGAGGGTGCTCGCGTGGTCGTGCGTCGGGAGGAGCACCGCGACCGGCGCGCTGGTCAGCACGCGCGCGCCGGACCGTGTGCCCGTGGTGGTGCCGGGGTCACGCTGTCGTCAGCGGGTCGACCGGGCCGCGGTTCTGGATCGGGAACAGCCGACCGATGTCGATCGGGATCTCGGCGGTGTTCCAGGGGAGCAGCACCCGGTCAGGTGCGTCGTGGACGTAGGTCTCGGTGGGGTGGTTGATGAGGAATGCCTCGGACTCGCCGAGGTTGACCGTGAGGTGCCAGACCCCGGCGGGGATGAGCAGCTGCTGGATGCCCTGCTCCGACATGACCACCTGCTGCACCAGCCCGTGCGTCGGCGAGGCGACCCGCGCGTCGTAGAGCACCGTCACGACCGTGCCCTTGATGAGGGTGTAGCGGTCGTCCTTGTGGCGGTGCAGGCCCCAGCCCTTCATCGTGCCCTGCCGGATCGTCCACGTGTAGCAGTAGACCAGCGGCTCGGTCCAGAACTCGTCGAGGCCGGGGTAGACCTCGTAGACGCGACCGCGATGGTCGACGTGGACGGTCGGCCGGCGGGTGCGCACCCCGTCGATCGTGCGGTCGAGCCGAACACCGGACGCGGTGACAGTCGCCTCGTCCCGGTCGGCGGCGGCTACGGACTGGTCGAAGCGGTCGTCGCTGCTCATGCTCCGACCGTACAAGGGAGCCGGGAGGTGCGGGGGGTCGCCTGCGGCAAGGTCAGGGCTGGGGAAGTCCGCGGAGCATCTCGGCGAGCTGGGCGCTGATGCCGTCGGGCGCATGGTGGTCGGCGTCCGGACCGTGCTCGTGCGGGCCGAGATAGCTCGCCAGGGCGGCACCGAGCCCGGCGTGGTCGATGACGGTCTCGCACAACGCGATCGCGTCGTCGCCGGCGAGCCCGGGCTTGGCCAGACAGAGCGAGACCGCTCCGTGCGCGGCGGCCCACAGCGTCGTCGCGACCGTGGCCGGATCGGTGCCGGGGGCGAAGACACCGACGTCGATGCAGCACTGCACCGCGACGGTGAGGTGGTGGTACGTCGGGCCGCCGACGATGTCCTCGGCGCTGAACGGGTGCGCCTCGCCGTGCGCCGGCATCCGCATCATGGCGAGGCGGTACTGCTCGGGGTTGTCGAGGGCGAACCGCACGTACACCACGCCACGCATGCGCAGCCCGTCGAACGGGTCGGAGGTCACGGCAGCCGCTTCCTCCATGACCCGGTCGAGGTCGGAGAAGACGGCCTCGCAGACGGCGTCGAGCAGAGCGGCCTTGTCGGCGAAGTGCAGGTAGATCGACGGGGTCGAGACACCGACACGCTCGGCGACCGAGCGCACGGAGACGGCGTCGGCGTCCTGGGTCTCTGCGAGCAGCCCACGAGCGGCACCCAGGATCTCCTCGCGCAGCCGCTCGCCGTCGCCGCGGCGAGCACGGCGGCGAGGGCGAGCAGCTGCGGTGGTCACGCTGTCAGCCTACGGTCACTGGCTCGGCCACTCGCGCGGACGGCGTGGCGTCGCCCTCGCTGAGGCCGAAGCGGGCGTGGAGCCGCTTGAGCGGTGCCGGTGCCCACCAGTTGAGGTCGCCGGCGATCCGCATGAAGGCCGGCACGAGCAGTCCGCGCACGATCGTGGCGTCGACGAGCACGGCGAGCGCCACCCCGATGCCGAGCATCTTGATGATGGTGACGCCGCTCATCGCGAAGGCGATGAACACGATCGCCATGAGCGCGGCTGCACTCGTGATGAGGCGTCCGGTGCGTTGCAGCCCGACGGCGACCGCCGCGGTGTTGTCGCCGGTGCGGTCGTACTCCTCCTTGATGCGCGAGAGCAGGAAGACCTCGTAGTCCATCGACAGACCGAACGCGATGCAGAACATGAGGATGGGCATCGCCGTGTCGAGCTCGCCGGTGACGGTGAAGTCACCGAGCAGGCCGGAGAGGTGACCCTGCTGGAAGATCCAGACCATCGCGCCGAAGGTGGCCGACAGGCTGAGCATGTTGAGCACCAGGGCCTTGATCGGGATGACGACGGAACCGGTGAACAGGAACAGCAGGATGAACGTCGAGATCGCGATGATCCCGAGTGCCCATGGGAGCCGGTCGCCCATGGCGGTCTGCGAGTCCGCGAAGACCGCTGCCGAGCCGCCGACGACCGTCGCGCCCAGCGGGGACGGGATCGCGCGCAGGTCGGAGACGACCTGCTTGCCCTCAGCCGAGTACGGCTCGACCTCGGAGACGACCGAGAGCCAGGTGCCGGCACCACTCGCGGCCGCGAAGCGGGTGCTCGCAGGTCCCGCAGCGGCGACCCGGGTGCCGTCGGCGTACGAGCCGTCGAGCGAGTCGACCCGAGCGACGCCGGCCACCTCGGACAGCGTCGCCGCGTAGGTCCCGACGACGGCGGGGGACGCCGTGCTCTGAGCCGCGACGACACTCAGCGGGTCGGACTCGCGGGCGTCGAACTCGGTGCGCAGGATCTGCCCGGCCTGTGCCGCCTGGGCTGTGGCCGGCAGCACGCGGTCGTCCGTCTGGCCGAAGCTCACCGAGAAGAAGGGGATCCCCAGCACGGCGAGCAGCGTGACGCCGCCGACGAGCACCGGCCACGGCCGACGCATCACCGCGGTGGCCAGGCTGTGCCAGAAGCCGTGGTCGCTCACCTCGGTGCTGCCGCGCAGCACGCGGAACCTGTTCACCCGGCGGCCCAGCACCGCGAGCAGCGCGGGTAGCACCACCACTGCGGCGATCACGGCGAGCGCGACCGTGGCGATGCCGGCGTAGGCGAACGAGCGCAGGAAGAACTGGGGGAAGACGAGCAGCGCCGAGAGCGAGATGGCCACGGTGATGCCCGAGAACACGACCGTGCGTCCGGCTGTACGCACTGTGGCGATCACGGCGTCGTCGGGCTCCGCGCCCTTGGCCAGCTCTTCGCGGAAGCGGGTCACGATGAACAGCGCGTAGTCGATGCCGAGTCCGATACCGAGCGCGGTCACGAGGTTGATGGCGAAGATGCTCACGTCGGTGAACTGCGTCGTGATGAACAGCGCGAGGAAGGACCCGAGGACGGCGATCGCACCGATGACCGCCGGGAGGCCGGAGGCGACGAGAGTTCCGAACACGAGCAGCATGAGAAGCATCGTGATCGGGATGGCGATGCTCTCTGCCCTCGCCAGGTCCTTCTCGATCGTGCTGCCGACCTCGGCGAAGACGACCGGTGCCCCCGAGACGTGGATGTCGAAGACGCCGTCGGCGGTCTGGCCGGCGTACGCCGTGGCGAGCTCACCGGCACGCTTCTGCGCGTCGTCGCCGCTCGCGTCGAGGCGCGCGGTGATCAGCGCCATCGTCGAGTCGGTGCTGCGCATGGCCGGGTTCGGTGCGGCCCAGTAGCTGGTGACCTCGGCGACCCCGGGCTCGGCGGCGAGGCGCTCGGCGAGCGCGCGGCCGTCGGCCGCGACCTCGGGGGAGTCGACCGTCGTACCCGCGCGGCTGGCCGCGATGAGGACGACATCTGCCGGTGCGGCGTCGAAGCGGTCGGCGAGCTGCTGCGCGGCGAC
>JANMMN010000046.1:0-1778 GCA_031373405.1 Actinomycetes bacterium | reverse complement strand
CCCTCGGCGATCGAGGCCAGGTTGAGCTGGTTCGCCTCGATCGGGTCGACGTCGCTGACGCCGTCACCGTCGAAGTCGAGGCAGCCGCACTGGCCCTCGAGGAACTGCAGGTAGTCGTCGGTGCTCTGCGTATAGACGAGACCTGGAGTGTTGGCCGCGACCGGCTGGACGAATCCGGCGCCCTGGGCGAACGGGTCGTCGCCGGCGATTCCTTCGAACTCCGCGTGGTTGCGCCCGGTGGTCATGAGCGCCGACTTCACCGCGCTCGGCGACCAGGTGGGGTGCTTGCCCCGGAGCAGCGCCGCGAGCCCCGCCACGTGCGGCGAGGACATCGAGGTGCCTGAGAGGAAGTCGTAGGTGCGACCCGCGTTGGTCGGGGGTGCGACGGCGGCGAGGACGCCGACGCCAGGAGCCGAGAGGTCCGGCTTGATGACGTCGCCGGCCATGCCGACCGAGGGGCCGCGCGAGGAGAACCCGGCCACCAGCGGCACCGGGGTCGCCTCCGCTGCGCTCGGGGTCGAGAAGGTCGCCGTACCGCCGCCTGCGACGGCATAGGTCCGGACCGCGCCGGCCGAGTTGCTGAGGTGGACGGTCGGCACGACGTGGAAGTCGGGGTCGAGTGATCCTGCGACCACGTTGACGAGCAGCATGCCGACACCACCGGCCGCCTTGACGGCCCGTGACTTGTCGGTGCGGGCGATGGAGCCGCGGTCGCACTGCACGATCTTCCCGGTGACCAGGGCGGGGTCGAGAGTGCCCGGCGTGCACAGGCGAACTGCGGTCGCGGCAGCCCCGGCAAGCCCGACGTTGACGGAGGCAACCAGTGCGGTGTTCGCCGGCGGCAGCTGCGTCGCGAGCGACGTCCCGATGAACGTCTGACCGTTGCCCAGGGTCACCTTGATGTCGGCGACGCGGAAGGTGCTCGCCGCCACCGTGGTGATCCAGGGGCTCGGGTGGTCATACGTGCTGGCATCCGGGCCGCTGTTTCCGGCCGAGGCCGCGACGAACACGTTGGCCGCAGAGGCGTTGAGGAAGGCGAGCTCGGTCGGGTCGAGCAGGCTCGACTCCGAGCCGCCGCCGATGGAGAAGTTGATGACGTCGACGCCGTCGGCGACCGCGTCGTCGATCGCCGCGACGAGGTCCTCGGTGAAGCAGCCGCCATCGATGTCCTTCTTGCCCTCCCAGCAGACCTTGTACGCCGCGATCTTGGCGGCAGGCGCCATGCCGGAGACGGTGCCGAACGGCACGCCGTCGACGCTCACGCCGGTGACCACGTTGCCCGCCGCGGTGGACGCGGTGTGCGTGCCGTGGCCGTCACCGTCGCGGGGAGAGAGGAACTCCTGCTGGGCGATGTTGTTCGCCCCGAAGCCGTCGACGTAGTAACGCGCGCCGATGAGCTTGTCGTTGCACGACTGGGAGCTGAAGTTGGTGCCCTGCTGGCACGCGCCCCACCACTGCCCGTTGACGCCGTCGGCCGGGATCACCTGGCCGGCCTTGTTGCGCTTGAGGGCGCTGCCGGCGAAGGACTTCGACTCGGGCCAGATGCCGGAGTCGACGATGCCGACGATGACGCCCTTCCCTGCGTTCGCGGTGCCGCCCCCGAGCCAGTTCGAGCCCGTGAGACCGAGGAAGCCCGGTGACTCGCTGGTCTGCAGCTCGCGGCGCTCCGACTTCGACAGCGCCACAACGCCGGGGGTGCCGGCGAGCTTGCGCGCCTGAGCGGCGGTCAGGTAGGCGGAGAACCCGTGGGTCGCCACGGTGTAGTGGCGCGTGATGCG
>JANMMN010000017.1:0-2982 GCA_031373405.1 Actinomycetes bacterium | reverse complement strand
GTGCGATCCTGATCGGCTTCCTCTCCCCCGCGCTCGTGCACCGTTGGGGTCGCGGCCGGATGCTGCGCGGTGGCTCGCTCCTGCTTGCGGCCGGGCTCGTCGTCTACGTCGGGGGCCAGTCGCTGCCCGTCACTCTCCTCGGCGCCTTCGTCGCGAGCGCCGGCGGCACCTTCTGCCTCGTCGGCGTCAACGCCTTCCTCCCCGACCATCACGGCGTCGCCGCACCGCAGGCGATGAGCGAGGCGCACGGGCTCGGTGCGGTGATGGGCCTGCTCGGTCCGCTCGCCGTCGGCCTCGGCGTCTGGGTCGGCTGGGGCTGGCGCCCCGCGCTGCTCGCGGGAGCGGTGGCCTTCGTCGTCCTCGAGATCGTCCGCGGCCGCCACGTCGAGGCGTACGACGGCCCGCACGGCCGGCCCGACCCGACGCAGGCGCGACCCGCGCGCGCCCCCCTCTCGCGCACCTTCTGGGTGGCCCTCGTCGTGTTCGGCTGCGCCGCGGGCACGGAGTTCTCGCTGACCTTCTGGGGCAGCGACCTGCTGCGCGACCGCGCCGGGCTGGGTGACGCGGCGGCGGCGGCATCGCTCGCCACGATCGTCGGCGGCATCGCGGTCGGGCGCGTGGTCGGTTCGCGCGTGGTCGCGCGCATCGATCCGGAGCGGGTGCTCGTCGGCTCGTTCGCTGTGGCGTTAGCGGGTTTTGCGGTCGCGTGGGTGAGCACGAGCGCCGCACCGCTGCTCGTGGGGCTGGCGATCACCGGGGTCGGGATAGGCCTGCAGTCGCCGCTCGCGATCGGACGCGCCGTACGCGCGGCGGGCACCCAGGTCGATCGTGGGGCCGGGTTGTCGTCGGTGGCGGCGGGCACGGCGAGCGGCCTCGCGCCGTTCGCTCTCGCCACGGTGGCTGACCAGCTCGGCGTGCACACGGCGTTCCTCATCGTGCCGGTGCTCATGGTCGTAGCGATCGTGCTCGTCCGGCTGGCGCCCGTGAGCTTCGTCGAGGACTGAGCGCGCCGCCGCACCCCACGGAGATCTCGAGACCGCGATGCTCGCGTCGGAGCAGTGCGGTCACCACGAATCAGTGGCGCAGTCGCCGCGCGGCGAGCACCCCGATGCCGAGCGCGCCCAGCAGGGCCGCACCCGCGAGCAGCGCGCGCACCGGCCCCGCTCCTCCCGGGCTCGCGGACGACGTGTCGCCGCCCGCCGAGGCGGATCCGCTCGGCCCGGTCGTCCCCGACCCGGACGGCCCCTGAGTGGCCGACGCGCTCGGCGCAGGCTCGGACCCGAGCCCGTCAGGCAACGCCACCCGCCAGAGCTCACCCTCGCGCTCCGACGCGACGAGCAGCGCCGTGCCGTCGGCAGTGAACGTGATCGCCTCACCCTGGAGCTGGCCCGGCAGGTCGACCCGTGACCCGGCAGCGAGCGACGCCGCAGACACGGGAGCGCGGTGCACCGACGCCCTGACGTAGTCACGGATGACGTAGCGCGTGCCGTCCGGCGACATCGCGGCATCCGTCACGAGGCCGCGTACCAGACCGACCCGGGTCGCCGTCGTGACCGTCGTGGCCGACAGCGGCACGCTCCACACTGCACCGGCCGCGAGCTGCCGGCTGACCACCCACACCCGCGCCGCGACCGGATCGGCGATGACCGACTCGGCGTTGTGCGCCCCGTCGTCGTAGGTGAAGCGGTACGTCGTCGCCCTCACCTCCTGGTCGACGAGCTGCGCCGGCTCGGGCACGGCGTGCAGCCGCACCGACGGCCACGAGTCACGGTTGTCGCCGATGTCGCCCAGCCAGAGCACCGGCTTTCCCGAAGGATCGATGCCCGTGGCGACGGCTTCGAGATCGCGCGCCCCGATACCCGTGACGCGGATCCGGGCTCGCGTGGCGCAGGTGGTGCCGTCGACCGCGTAGAGGTACGGACCGCCGCTGGAGTCGTTGTGCACCCAGTAGGTGCCGGGGTGCTTCGCCGACCAGGTGATGCCGCTGATCTCGGTGAGCCGGTCGTCGGTGAAGCGACAGACCACCTGCGGATCGTCGGCCGCACCCGCAGGGGCGGTCGCCCACGGAGCGAGCAGCACCACGGCTGCGCCGACGAGGGCGAGGCGCGCGACCCGACGGGTCACACGCGTGCTCGCGCGGTGCTCAGCTCGCCGTCGAGCCGCGCCGCGAGCGCGGGCCGCACACCCCAGTCGCCGACGAGCCGGTCGTAGTCCTCGAGGTCGGCCCGAGCGGGTGCAGCCCCGGTGCGGATCGCGCGGAGCATCAGGTTGCGTGGCGTGTGCTCGTCGCTCACGAACTCCACCGTGTCGACCCGGTAGCCCACAGTGCGCAGCAGCGACGCGCGGAGCGCATCGGTCAGCACGTCGACGAAGCGCTCGCGCAGCAGTCCGTGCCGGGTGACGAGGGAGTACGGTGCGGGCGGCTCGACCTGCGCCGCGACCTGCGTCTGCAGGTCGTGGTGGCAGCACGGCGCGGCGAGCACCACCGCCGCCCCCCAGGTCACGGCTCGGGCGAGGGCGTCGTCGGTCGCTGTGTCGCACGCGTGCAGCGCCACGACGATCTGGGGTGGTGGCTCGACGGCCGCGTCGGCGATCGTCGCAGCCTCGAAGGTCAGCTCGTCGCCCCACCCGAGCTCGTCAGCCAGCGCGGCGTTGCGCTCACGCGACGCCTCACGCACGTCGACCCCGTGCACGCGCACCGCGAGACCGCGCACCCGCGCGAGCCAGACGTAGGCACCGATCGTGAGGTAGGCGTGACCACAGCCGAGATCGACCAGCCGCCAAGGGTTCTCAGCCGTCGCATCGGCGAGCGCTCCCGCCGTACGCGCATCGTCGAGCGACGCCTCGAGCAGTCGTACGAACTCCTCGACCTGGCGGTACTTGTCCTGCCGGGTCGGCTTGATCCGGCCCGGCGCGTCGGCGACCCCGACGGCGGTGAGGAAGGCGCGCACGGCAGGGTGCGCGACGTCGAAGAGCCGAGGC
>JANMMN010000010.1:0-3655 GCA_031373405.1 Actinomycetes bacterium | reverse complement strand
GCGTAGAGGTCGAACCAGCCGTAGCCCCCGGCCGCGATGCTCGGTGGGTTGCCCATGGGCACCCAGCCCATGATCGTGTCGACCGGCATCCACGCCCACACGCCCCACGCGGTGCCGAGGATCTCGAGATAGCTCACCACGACGAAGGCGCCGACGTAGAGCAGCGTCGAGCGACCCCAGCGCAGGAACGCGAGCAGGCAGAGATACCAGAAGAACCCGAGCGCGTCGCGCCGCGGGGAGAGCACGAGACCCCACAGCGCCCACGCGCCGGCGACCACGACCGTGGCACGCACAGCGAGGACGGCGTGGCGGCGTACGACGGGGAGCCGCGCGAACGTGAGTGCGGCGAGGTAGACGAGTCCGTGCCCCGGGAAGACATACATCGGCACGTGCTCGAGCCGGTAGACGTAGACGCCGAGAAGCCCCGAGAACACCAGCTCGATCGCCGCGGCGATGACGACGACCACGCCCGTCTGGGCGCGCACCAGGTGCGACTCGTGCGAGAGCCACCAGAGCAGCAGTGCCCACGTGACCGCCCCGAGCACGAGCTGCCCGGCGAGGTCGACCCAGCGATCGACCCACAGGACCGACGGGATCCAGACCAGCGCGAGCGAGAGGGCCCGCGCGTCGGTCCAGCCCCAGCTCATGCCACCAGTGTCCCTGACTCTCAGGAGATGCGGTTGTGCCCTTGTGATTGACCTCGGCGCGCATCCCCTGCCAGGGTTCGGCCAGGATCGATCCGACGCGACGGGAGCCCGGCATGCAGGTGGACGAGACGACGCTGGTCGACACGGGGATGACCCGCGACGTGCTGGAGGTCGGCCCCGGACACACGCTGCGCCAGGTGGCCACCTACATGGCTGCCCGCAAGGTGGGGGCCGCGGTCGTGACCGACACCGACGGCGCGGGCATCGGCATCATCACCGAGCGCGACATCCTCAACAGCCTGGGCGCGGGCGAGGACCCGGACGCGGAGACCGCGGGGGAGCACCAGACGACCGATGTCGTCTACGCCAACCCCGGCTGGACGCTCGGCCAGGCGGCCGAGGCCATGATGCGCGGCAGCTTCCGCCACCTGATCGTGCTCGACGGGAACGAGGTCGTCGGCATGGTCTCGGTCCGCGACATCGTGCGCGAGTGGGCCGGCCAGGCCGGCTGAGCCAGGTCGGGCGGCTGCGGGTCGGCTGGTCGCGCGCCGACCGGGTCAGGTCGAGGCGGAGCGGTCGGCGGTGCGCAGTGCCACCCGCATGGGGAGGCCTCCCGCGGGTCGGATCGTCACCAGCGGCATGGCCCGGGGCGCGGGTCCGACGCCGGTGAGCTCCACGCGCGAGGCCAGCGCAGCGAGCACCAGCACCCCTTCGAGCAGCGCCATGTCGCGCCCGATGCACAGTCGCGGCCCCGCCCCGAAGGGGAGGTACACCGAGGACGATGCGACGTCGCGGCGCCGATGGCCGTCGTCGTCGAGGAACCGGGTCGGGTCGAACGCGTCCGGGTCCGGCCACGACGCCTCGTGCCGATGGACGAGCCACGGGCTCAGGATGACCAGCGCGTTCGCGGGGACGTCGACACCGGCGAGGACGTCGGGCTCGAGCGATCGTCGCGTGATGAGCCAGGCCGGTGGGTAGAGCCGCAGCACCTCGTCCATCACGGCGCCCGCGTACGGCAGCAGCGGCAGGTCCGCAAAGCTGGGAGAGCCACCGGGGCAGACCGCGTCGACCTCCGACCGCAGCCGCGCAGCCGCGTCCGGGTGCTCGGACAGGAGCGCCCAGGCCCAGGTCAGGGCGCTGGCCACGGTCTCGTGCCCGGCGACGATGAAGGTCACCACCTGGTCGCGGACCGCGCGGCGCGACAACGCGGACCCGTCGTCGTCGTGGGCGGCGAGCAGGAGGTCGAGCATGTCTCGAGGCGGCTGCGCCGTTCCGAGCGGATGACGTGCACGCTCCTGGAGCATCGCCTCCACGGCATCGTCGAGCTCACGCACAGCTCGACGCAGCACGATGTTGGTGGGGGTCGGCACGGCGATCGGGATCGGCAGCGGGGTGCGGGCCTTCTTCACGACCGCGTCCAGGGCTCGGAGCGTGGCCGAGGCGAGCCGCTCCGCGTCACCGGTGAGGTCGGACCCGAACAGTGACGCACCGACCACCTCGAGAGCGAGACGCATCATCGCCTCGTCGACGTCGACGACCGCTCCGTCCTGGTGCTCCCACGAGGCGAGGAGCCGGCCCGTCGCCTCGCGCACGTGGCCGGCGACGAGCTCGAGGGTGCCGTGGTGGAAGGCCGGCTGAACCATCCTCCGCTGCGGTCGCCAGGCCTCGGTGTCGGCGGTGAGCAGCCCCTCCCCCGTCACCAACGACAGGGTCGTGTACTGCGGGGTGCGCTTGCCGTACGCCTTGGCATTGGTCACCAGCACTCGGCGTACCGCGACCGGGTCTGTCACCAGGTACGTCGGTGGATCCGGGATCGGGAACTGCACGACGTCGCCGTACGCCGCCCGCATGGCACCCAGGAACCGCAAGGGATCGCGACGGATCGCGCCGATGGACCGCAGCATCTCTCCACCCGACGGCCCGGGGGCGGTCATCGGGGCGGGACGCGAGATCGGCACTCCGTGATCCTGTCAGTCGCGCAGGCGGGTGCTCGACGCGACGCCCGGTCAGAGCCGGGCGAGATCGCGCACGTCGGCGTCGAATGCCGCCCGGACTTCCGCACTGACCGAGGGTCGGGCCTGTCGCAGGGCGTTCGTGTAGTCCGACGTTGTCGGGCCCTCACCGCCGTCGGTCCCGAACACGGCGCGCTCGAACGAGGCCTGTGCCGCCGCACGTGCAGAATGCTCGATCTCCGCGGGAGTCAACGACTCGCTGTCGGCGACCAGCTCGGCGATGTCGACCGTGTCGGCGTCGGCGTACCGCGACCAGATGGCCGCGCGAGCAGCCGCGTCGGGCGTCCCGATCGGAATGACGTAGTCGAAGCGGCCAGGGCGCGTGAATGCGGGGTCGAGGGCGCGGAGGTCGTTGGTGGCGCAGACCAGCAGCCGTTGGTCGTGCTGGCGGAACGCGGGCACCACCTTGAGCAGCTCGTTGGTGATCCCGTGGGCGGGGCCGACCGGGCGACCGCCCCGCGCCCCGGCGATCTCCTCGACCTCGTCGATGAAGACGAGCACCCGTTCGAGCCGCCGGATCTGCTCGAAGGTGGCGCGGAGCGCAGCGGCCGGCCCCTGAGGGTCTGCGAGCAGCGCGCTGGGGAGCACCTCGACGAAGGGCCAGCCGAGCCTGCTGGCGATCGCCCGGGCGAACGACGTCTTCCCGGTGCCAGGTGGACCGAAGAGCACGATGGCGCGCGGCGGCATGACGCCGTGCCGGGTCGCGACCTCGGGCCGGTCGAGCGGCGCAACCACGCGGCGTTCGATGAGGTCCTTCTCCTGGTGCATGCCGGCGAGCTCGTCCCACAGCCGACCCGGCAGCACCTGGCCGCCGAGGTCGGCGAGGACGTCGGCGTGGGCTGCTTCGACCGAGACGACCTTGTCGAAGTAGCCGACCGCGTGATGCCGTGTGAATCCGGCGTTCGACAGGCCGTCCGCCAGCAGCTCCTCCTCGGGGAGGACATAGGACAGCACCCGCACCCGGAGGTCGACGAGGGCGCGCTCGAGCCCGAGGAG
>JANMMN010000002.1:0-16889 GCA_031373405.1 Actinomycetes bacterium | reverse complement strand
CCCGTGGCCGCGCTCGCCCAGGACGGCACGCCCGACGCGGCGACGGCGTCGCCGGAAGGCGTGCGCACAGCGGCGTCGCCGAACACGGCGGCAGAGGTGGGCACGAGGTCGCGGAACGGGTCGTCGAGCTCGAGCAGGTCGCCGGCCTCGTCGTCGCCCGGCTCGGGGCGGCGGCGCTTGTGGAGCCCGAGCAGCGGGATCTGGATCAGCAGCCAGCCCCCGATCAGCAAGAACCACGGGTACGTCGACGCGGTCGCCCGCGCAGCGGTGGGCTCATCGAGCCCGGCGACGGTCGTCTTCACCGTGTAGGACCCGAAGCTCAACGCGGGGAGCTCGAACGCCACCCGCACCTCGGTCGTCTGCCCCGGGGCGATCGCGCCGAGGCGCGGCAGGGTGAGCAGGTCCGTGGGGTCCTGGCCCTTGCCCAGCGAGATGGTCGCCGGCGGGTTCTCCAGGGGCAGGGTGCCCGTGTTGGTGAGGGTCAGGATCAGCTCCCGGGTGGCAGCAGCGCCGAACCACGAGCTCAGCGGCCCGCCACCGTCGACCTCCGAACGGATCTCCAGCTTGCGCGTGCCCGAGTCCGCGACCGGGGGAGCGGTCGGGTAGCCGGTGAGCTCGATCGGGAAGTTGTTGACCTGGCTGCTCTGCGAGCTGAACGCATGCAGCACGCAGGGGCAGGGCTTGGGGGGCTTGGAGAAGGTGGCCCGACCGGTGAAGGTGCCGTCGGCCGACGTGGTCGCGGAGATGCTGCCGGCGTTGTCGCAGTCGGCGTTGCCGTTGAGCGCGTTGTTGCCGCAGGTGGAGACCTGCACGGTCGCGCCGGCTGGCCAGCCGCGCAGCTGCACGAGAGTTTCCGTGCCGACCTTGCCGATCGCCGGGGTGGCGACGAGCTCCTGCGCCTGAGCGGGCGCGGACGCCGCGGGTGCGGGGGAGTTCGCGGCGTACGCCGGGGCAGAGACCAGCGCCACGACGAGGGACAGCGCCGCGCCCACCAGGAAGCGCGGCGCTACTCCACCGGCAGACGAGCGAGTCACGACGCCTCAGTCCTTGGCGTGGCTGCCCGAGCGGCCGCGTCCCGATGCCGCACCCGGGGCCGCGCCGGTGTTGGCGGCGAGGGTCGGGAACGGGGTGCCGGCCGCGCCGATCGCCGGCTCGGCTGCCTCCGGCGTACGACGTCGTAGCCACCAACGGACGGCGAGGATGGCACCGATCACGAGGGCGACGCCGAGCAGGAACAGCCAGGGCACGTACCAGACGGTGGCGTCTCCGGCCGCGGTGATCTCCTGCCCGGTGCCGATGTCCGCGGCGGCGAACTCGACCCGCACGTGCGCCTGGTTGAACGCGGGCACGGAGTCCCAGTCCTGCACGAGCGTGATCGACTGTCCCGGAAGGATTTCCGGCGCTCGCGGCAGCACGGGCTGGGCGAGGGACTGGCCGAAGAGCCCGGTGATGAGCACGGCCTGGTCGGCGCTGATCCGGGTGTTCCCGGTGTTGACCACCGTGTAGGAGATCTTCGCCTTGCCCTGCTGGAAGAACGGGATCTGGGCCTTCTCGATCGTCTCGACCGTGACATCGGTGATGCTCATCGACGGGCTCAGGGGGCCCAGCACCCGGGTGTAGATGCGAGTGCCGACGGCCCGCTTGATGCCGACGGTCACGCCCTCGGACTCCTGCACGCCCTCGGCCTTGGCGTTGACCGCCACGATGCCGCCGGCGTGGTCACCTGGGCTGGCGTTCTTCGGCACGGCCATGGTGAACGGGATCGAGACTTCCTTGCCACCCGGGATCGTGACGGTGCTCTTGGAGAGCTTCACCCAGGAGCCGACACCGGTGTTGGGCTCGTCCGCCTGGCGCAGCGCGAAGCCGCCGCCGCCGGCCGCGTTGAACGCGTCGGCGGGATAGAGGGACATGGTCAGCGGGAGGGTGCCCTGGTTCTTGACGGTGACCGAGTCCGACAGCGTGGCACCGGCGGCGAGGTCGAAGGAGAACGCCGTGCGTGGCTCGGAGTTCTTGTTCTGCGTCGGGAAGACCGACCAGGTCCCGTTGTCGGCAGCCTGGGCCAGCGGTGCTGCGACGACGGCGACGAGGCCGAGTCCGATGACGGCGGCGCCGATCGCGGCCCCTGCCCGTGCGAGCCGACCACGTGAGTGCTGCATGACGTATCTGTCCCCTCCGGTCCGAGCGCCGCCCCCCGGCGTTGCCCCGGACCACACACTGTCCCAGCCCCGGGTGCTCGCGAGGCGACACCGGGTCCAGTGTTCCATTCTGTGGACCATAAGTGCGCCAAATGGAACAGTCAAGGCGTCCGACGGGTCCCATCCTGAGCGCGGAACCCTCAGGTGAGAGACGGAACTTCCCAGGCTGTGGTTCCGTCCTCCTCAAGACACCCGGTGGGGTGTGCCACGCCGGTCGGCGTCGCCCGATCGAGGGGTCCGACACGGTTGACGCACGCTCAGGGTGGACCTAGTCTCACAGATCTGTAACGTCGTTCCACTCTGCGGTACGAGGGGTTCCGTGGGGTGCCGCGCGGCGACGCTGCGGTGGTGCTCGGGTGCCGGTGCTCCTGGAGGGGACCGGACTGCTCGGCACCGCCGCGGCGCCGCGCGGGACGGCGTCGTGACCGGGAGGGCGGCCATGAGGGCTTCGCGGACCGCGTTCGTCGCGGCCACGCTCGCTGTCGCGCTGCTCGCCACCGGCTGCGCCACGACCAAGAGCAACGGGACCACGGTGGCGGGTCCCGGCGGCTCGAACTCGGTCGGCGGCGACACCGCACCCTCCCCGGGCGTCACGGCCGACGCGGTCAAGGTCGGCGCGATCTTCACCGATGTCGGCACGCTCGGGAAGACGCTCGGCTTCAAGTCCGACCCGCTCGGCGACCCCGATGCGCAGGTGAAGGCGCTGATGACGTGGGTCAACGCCAACGGCGGCATGGGTGGGCGCACGCTCGATCTGGTGCCCAAGGTCTACGTCGCCTCCACGGACTCCCCGCAGGCCGAAGAGGCCCTCTGCCGCTCCTGGACGCAGGACGAGAAGGCGTTCGCGGTCGTCCTGACCGGGCAGCTGCAGGCCAACGCGCGCAAGTGCTACGCCAAGGGCCGCGCCGTCATGGTCGACAACGCCTCGTACCCGCTCGACCGTCAGGGCTATGACGAGCTCAAGCCCTTCCTGTGGGCACCCGCTCTCCCGGTCTACGAGGACTTCCTCCCGCAGTGGGTGGCATCGCTCCAGGACCAGAAGTTCTTCGACGGGGCGCAGAAGGTCGGCATCATCGCCGGCGACAGCCCGGTCAACCGCCGCAGCTATGAGAGCTTGCTCAAGCCCGAGCTCACCGAGGCGGGGGTCCCGTCCCAGGAGATCGGGTACGTCGACACGCTCAGCGTCGACACGATCAACGGCAGCCTCTTCCAGATCGCTCAGTCCTACAAGCAGAAGGGCGTCGACCGGATCCTGTTCCTCGGCGGTGCCCGGCTCGCCGCGCTGTGGCCGCTCTCGGCGTTCACCAACGGGCTCACCGCGCCGTACGGGCTGTCATCCTTCGACAACCCGGTCTTCTTCGGTCGCAACCCCGACCTCTGGTCGAAGTACGGGCTGACCGCCAACCCCGCAGTCGGCTCGATGGGCCTGTCCTTCCAGCCCGGCAGCGACGTCGACGACGCCGAGGCCCCCTTCCCGGGCACGTTCGCCGAGCAGCAGTGCGCCACCATCTACGCCGCGGGCGGCATGTCCTTCGCGACCCGGTCGGACTCACGGCTGCCGTTCGCGCTGTGCGACGCCGTGCTGTTCCTCAAGGCCGCGCTCGACCGGGCACCCCAGAACCTCACCCCGGCGGCCTTCGGTGCCGCTGCGGCCGGGCTCGGCGCCGACTTCCAGTCCTCGGCCAACTTCTCCACCTTCCTCGGCCCGCAGCGCGTCGGCGGCCCGGCCAGCGCCCGACCGATGAAGTTCGACCCCGCCTGCTCGTGCCTGAAGTTCACCGGGCCCGAGACCGCACTCGGCGGCGTGCCGCCCGCGGCTGGGGTCGGCGGCACGGCGTGAGCGAGACCTACGTCGGACGCCGGCGTACCTCGGGCGGCGCCGTCGCCAGCGGCCGCGGTGGGGCGCCCGGCCCCGAGGAGGTCGCCGAGCGGATCGCCGCGGCCGGCGGTCGCGCTCGCTTCGCCGGCCGCGTCGCGCTCGGCGTGTACGGCGACACCGACATCCCGACCTGGCGTGCCGCCGTGCACGGTGCCTCGCGCGACCAGGTGCGCGGCATCACGAGCCTGGCGGTCGCCGAGTCCGCACCCCTGGTCGCGCTGCTGCTCGTGCTCGCGCAGGTCGCCGAGTCCTCAGGGACGAGCGTCGGCGTCGTCGGCGCGTTGCTCCTGCTGCCGATCGCCGTCATGGCGCTCGCCGTGTTCCCTGCCGCGTCGGCGGGCGCGGGGGGACGCCGCGTCGCGGTCGCGCTCGGTTGCGGCATCAACCTCGCCGTCGTCGGTGTCGTGGTCGGGCAGGCGTTCGCACCACCCGTCCTGGCGGCGCTGCTCGCGGTGCGCGGCGTGCTCGGCGTCTACACCTGGGCGTCGGCGCGACCGTTGCTCGTCGACTCGGTGGTGCCCGAGGCGCGGGTGCGCGCACTCACCCGCTGGCGGATCAGCTGGCTGCTCGGCGCCTCGCTCGGTGCCTTCGGCGCCGCGATGTCGACGGTGGGGCCGAGCATCGGCCCTGGGCTCGCGGTCACCGGCACCAGCATCGTCGCGGCGCTCGTGTCGGTGCTCTCGCTCGGTGTGAAGGACCCGGGCGCCGGCGGAGTCGAGTCACAACGCGTGTCGGCCCTGTTCGGCCCTGAGGTCGCCGCCGACCTCTGCGCCGCCACACCGGGCTCCTCGGCCCTCGGGCGGGTCGTGCGTACGCCGTCGGCCCTGGTGACCCTGACCGGCTACGTCGGTGTCGGCTACGCACTGCTCGGGATGCTCGTGCCGGCGCAGGCAGCGATCTTCCAGCGCGGCGCGGAATCCGGTGTCACACCAGGGATCGCGGCGCTGGGGCTCTCGGCCGCGTTGCTCGTCGTCACCCTCCCGCTGATGATGGTGGGACGTGACATCGAGCGGTCACGCCGCCTCTCGCCGGGTGCCGGCGCCGCACCCGCGTTCGCCGGGCTCCTGGTCGCGGTGGCGGGGATCCTGGTGCTCGCCGTGAGCCCGCTCCCTGCGGTGCTCCCGGTGGGATACGGGCTCTGCGCGATCGGCGCGATGATCGCCGCGGTCTCGCTCGACGGGGTGCTCTTCAGCGTCGTCGCGCCCGGCGACCGACCGGCCGCCGCGGCGTTGACCGGCTTGTCGACCGTCGCGGGTGCAGCGATCGGTGACCTCGTCGTCTCGGTGACCGCGTCGCAGACCGGCAGCCTCGCGATGGGGTTGTTCGTCGCAGCGGTCCCCGCTCTCTTCTTCGCCCTCGCCAGCCGTCGGCCTGCCCGGCTGGCGACCGCCGGCCTCGACGACGCCGTCGGCGCGGAAGCCGAGGAGTCAGTGCTCGTCGAGCTCGAGGGCGAGAGTGCCGTCATCCCGGTGCTCGCCGCCCGCGACATCGACTACGCGTACGGCTCGGTCCAGGCGCTGTTCGGTGTCGACCTCGTCGTGCGTCCTGGTGAGCTGGTTGCTCTCCTCGGGCCGAACGGCGTGGGGAAGACGACGTTGCTGCGCGTCCTGTCCGGGCTCGCCAAGCCGACGCGCGGTGCGGTCCTCGTCCACGGCCGTGACGTCACCAGCACCAGCGCCCCGGACCGGGTGGCCCTCGGACTGTCCCAGATCACCGGCGGCCAAGCCGTGTTCGGCTCCATGACCGTCGCCGAGAACCTGCGGATGTACGGCTACTCCCTCGGCAAGGACAAGCAGGCGATCGAGTCCGGGATCGAGGAGGCGTACGCCGCCTTCCCCCGGCTGTCCGACCGCAGGACCCAGCTGGCCTCGACCCTCTCCGGCGGCGAGCAGCAGATGCTCGGCCTGTCCAAGGCGCTGATCGTCGCCCCGAAGATCCTGCTCATCGACGAGTTCTCCCTCGGTCTGGCGCCCGTGATCGTGGGCGAGCTCCTGCAGACCGTGCGCCGGCTCAACGAGCGAGGCACCGCCGTGCTCCTGGTCGAGCAGTCGGTCAACGTCGCGCTCTCGCTGGTCGACCGCGTCTACTTCATGGAGAAGGGCCGGATCACCTACGAGGGCCGTGCCGACGACCTGCGGGCCGACCCCGAGCTTGTCGCGGCGATGTCGATGGGCGGGGCGCACGTCGAGGGGATCGAGGCCTTCGAGCAGGGTTCCGGCCCCGAGGGTGCCGTCGATGCCGTCACGCCCGTCGACCCCATCCCGCACGTCGCGGCGCCGGCGTACTCCGTACCGGTCAACGGTGCATTCCACCCCGAGCCCGTCGTGGCGCCCGTGGCCGCGGCCGAGCCAGCGGCGTACGCGCCTCCTGCGGATGAGCCTGCGGTCCAGGAGCCGGCGCCGATCGCGGCGACGGTGCCGACCTCCGTCTCGCCTTTCGCGGCCCGCCCGCCCGAGCCGACCCCGCTGGCACCCGACCCGCTCGTCACGGTGCCGGGCACCGGCACCGGTTCGGAGGCGCCGGCATGACCTCGTCCACGCTCGCGCTCGAGGTCATCGGTCTCGACATCACGCCGATCAGGATCGTGCTCGGGCTGTTCTCCGGCCTGGTCTACGGGCTCCTCGCCGTCGGCCTCGTCCTGGTCTACCGCGCCAGCCGGTTCATCAACTTCGCCCACGGTGCCATCGGCGTCTTCGGCGCGGCCGTCGTCGGCCTGCTCGCCGGCAAGATCGGCGTGCCCTACTGGATCGCGTTCCCGATCGGGCTGATCGCGGCCGGTGCCGTTGCCGCGCTGACCGAGGCCGGGCTGATCCGTCGTCTCAACGATGCGCCGCGCGTCATCGGAACGGTCGTGACCCTGGGGCTCGCGACGTTCCTCTCGATCATGGCGCTGCTCATCAACCAGAACAACGCCACCGGCGCGACCTTCCCCAAGCCGCCCGGCATCCCGTCGTTCTCGCTCGACGGGTTCGACGTCTCCTCGGCGTACGTCGCGATGGTGCTGCTGACTCCGGTGCTGTTCCTCGCGCTCGCGCTGTTCCTCAAGCGCTCGCGCTACGGTCTCGCGATCCGAGCGGCCGCCGACAACCGCGACGCTGCTCTGCTCGCCGGCGTCGCAGCCCCGCGGATGGTCACGCTGTCGTGGATCATCGCCGGGATGATCGCGGCGTTCTCCGCGACGCTGGTGTGGCCCACCCAGGGGTTGCAGGGGGTCGAGGCGCTCGGACCCGCCCTCCTGGTCAAGGGGCTCGCCGGCGCGTCGATCGCTCGCTTCACCAGCATCACCGTCGCGTTCCTGTCCTCGCTCGCCCTCGGTGTGCTCGAGGCGATCCTGCTCTCCGCAGGCATCAACGGACTCGTCGACCTCGTGCTCTTCGTCGTCATCGCGGTCGCGCTGCTGCTGCAGCCGCGCCTCGCCCGCCGCGACGAGGACAGGGGTGACTGGTCGAGGCTCGCGCCTCCTCCGCTGCCGAGCGCGTACGACCGGGTCTGGGCGATCCGGCGTCTCGACCTCGTCGGGTACGTCGTGTTCTTCGGGATCGCCATCGGTGCGGTGAGGTTCATCAGCAACGGGCAGGCCACGCTGCTGGCCGGCGTGGTCGGGTTCGCGATCGTCGGACTGTCGGTGGGCGTCGTCACCGGCATGGCCGGTCAGCTCTCGTTGGGCCAGTTCGCCTTCGCCGGGATCGGCGCTGCCGTGTCGGTGCAGGTGACCGACCTCGCGAGCAACTTCTGGGTCGGCCTCGCGGCCGGGTGCGCTGCGGCGGGGCTCGCGTCGGCTCTCGTCGGCATCCCCGCGCTGCGCCTGCGAGGTCTGGCCCTCGCGGTGGTCACGCTCTCCTTCGCCCTCGCGACGACCCAGTTCCTGCTGCGCCAGTCGTGGCTGATCGGCGACGGCCTCGAGCCGGCGCAGCCGGTCGCCGGCGACATCTCCTTCGGCGAGCCGCGCAACTACTACCTACTCTCGGTCGGGCTGCTGGCGATCGCTCTCCTGATCGCGCGCAACCTGCGCAGGCGTGGCCCGGGTCGCGTGCTCATCGCCCTGCGCGACAACGAGGACGCGGCTCGTGCGCTCGCCGTCCCGGCCTCGCGCCGAAAGCTCCAGACCTATGCCGTAGCCGGTGCGATCGCGGGGCTCGGCGGCATCATCACCGCGCACGGGCTCACCTCGGTCGACATCGCAGCGTTCCCCGTGACCGACTCGATCAACGTCGTGACCTCGAGCGTCGTCGGTGGCCTCGGCACGCTGTTCGGCCCGGTGCTCGGTGCGCTCTACGTCAAGGGCGTGCCGTCGCTGCTCGCCCTGGGCACGATCATGGCCGCGCTCATCACCCTGAGCTGGCTCGTGCTCATCGTGGTGGCGCCGAGCGGCTTCGGCGGCCTGGTCCACGTCGTACGCCGCGCCGTCGCCGACGTCCTCGCCCGCTGGTCGGGGATCGACCCCGATGCGGCGCGCGCCGCCGATGCGGTGAGCGACGAGGACCGCGCGATCCGTACGCCCGCGCTGGAGTCGTTGCGGGCGCGGGCAACCCGGAGCCCGGTCGAGCATCCGTCCGACGACGACCTCGTCCTCACCGTCACCGGTCTCACCAAGTCCTACGGCGGTGTGCAGGCCGTGCGCGGCGTCGACCTCGCCGTCCGACGCGGCGAGATCCTCGGCATCATCGGCCCCAACGGCGCGGGCAAGACCACGGTCTTCGAGATGGTGGCGGGCTTCGTGGCACCCGATGCCGGCCAGGTGCGCCTCGACGACCACGACATCACCTCGATGTCACCGGAGAAGCGCGCCCGCCTCGGCCTCGTGCGCTCGTTCCAGGCCGCTCGGCTGTTCCCGACGATGTCGGTGCTCGACACCGTCGCGATCGCGCAGGAGGGCTCGCACCCGGTCCGGCTCGTGCCCGCGATGCTCGGCGTCGGCCGCTCGGAGAAGCAGCGCTACGCCCGCGCGGCCGAGATGGTGGAGCTGCTCGGCCTCACCTCGATCGCACGTCGGCCGGTGGGCGAGCTCTCGACCGGCACGCGGCGCATGGTCGAGCTGGCCGCCTCGCTCGCGCTCGACCCGACCGTGCTCCTGCTCGACGAGCCCGCCGGCGGCATCGCGCAGAGCGAGGGCGACGTGCTGGTGGAGCTGTTCTCCGGCGTACGCCGCGAGCTCGGCACCACGCTGGTGGTGATCGAGCACGACCTGCCGCTGCTCTTCCGCCTCGCCGACCGGCTCGTGGCGATGGAGCTCGGCCAGGTCATCGCGCAGGGCAGTCCCGAGGCGGTGCGCAACCACCCCGACGTCGTGCGGTCCTACCTCGGTGGCGACATGGCCGCCGTCGAGCGCTCCGGCTCGCTCGACTTCGCGGCGCCACCCGCGACCGCGCCCGGTGACGCCGGCGACGGCCGCACCCCCGTCGGGGTCTGAGCTCAGGGGCGTCCGGCGACCACACTGCTCGCGCGGTGGGACGTGCTGGAGCGCTGGACAGCGGGCCCGGCTTCCTCAGTGCGCGACGTGGCCCATCCGGGCTGAGAGCCGGCTCGTGCTCTCGAGCAGGAGCTCCACCGCGCGGTCGACCTCGCCGCGGAAGCGTTCGGCCGGCCCGGACACCGACACCACCGCGCCCGGCCTGCCGTCGTGGTCGAGGACGGGGGCGGCGGCCGAGGCGGCGCCTGCCTGACGCTCCCCGAAGGACAGTGCGTAGCCGCGCTGGCGGATCTCCGCGAGCTCGGCCCGCAGGGCCTTCTCGTCGGTGACGGTCGCGTCGGTCATCTTCGAGAGTCCGGAGCGGGCGACGTAGGCGTCCAGCTCCCCCGCAGTCAGGAAGGCGAGGAACGCCTTGCTGGAGGCGCCCGCGTGCAGGGGATACGGCACGCCGAGGGCCACCTCCATCCTCACCTCGCGGTCGGGGATGACCTGGTCGACGTACATCCGGACGTCGCCGGTGCGGATCGAGAGCGTGGCCGTCTCCAGGGACTCGGCGGAGAGCCAGGCGAGCTCGGGGGCGGCCATCGAGCGTATGTCGATGCGCTGCAGGTAGGCCCGGCCGAGGCCGAGGGCCGCCGGACCGAGCTGGTAGCGGCGGGTGTCGGTGTCGACGGCGATGAGGTCTCGGCTGCGCAGCGAGGTCAGGATGCGGTGGACAGCAGCCTTGGACAGGCCGAGCTCGGAGCTGATCTCGGTGACGCCGAGGTCGCCCTTGCCGCCGAGGCCGAAGAGCAGGAGGACGTCGATCGCGCGCTCGACCGCGGCGATGGACTGGCTGCCCGGCTTGGTCTCGTCCTCGCCGGTGTCGGTGCTCTCAGTGGTGGTGGCCATGGCGGCGTTCCTCCCGTGGTGGCGCGAGGAGGGGGTCCGCGCCCACCCCGATTCTAGGGACTGCTGTTCCGTCAGGCGAAACATCCCGCGGTCGGGTGTCGTGCTCCAGGCCTCGATGCGGGTGCGCTCTTGACGCTCAGCGCACCAGGCTCGTACTGTTCTGTAACAGCGTTCCACTACCAGGAACACGGGTTGTCGGGGAGGTGCCGTGGGGGTCGACTCCGAGACCTTCCGCGCCGTGCTGGGCCAGTGGCCCTCCGGGGTGACCGTCGTGACCACCGTGCGCACCGAGGAGCAGTCCCACGGCGACCTCGTCGCGGGATGGCACGGGATGACCGCGTCGTCCTTCTCGAGCGTGAGCCTCGACCCGCCGCTCGTGTCGGTCTGCCTGGCCCGCACGATCTGGACGCACGACCTGATCGCGGCGACCGGCGTCTTCGCGGTCACCATCCTCGCCAAGGACCAGGCCGACGTCGGCAAGCGCTTCGCCGGCATGCTCGGCGGCGAGGTGCACCAGCGCTTCGCCGGTGGCGACTGGCAGAGCGCCGAGACCGGCTCCCCGGTGCTGGGTGACGCGCTCGGCTGGGTCGACTGCCGGGTCCTCTACGCCTACCCCGGCGGCGACCACACCATCTTCGTGGGCGAGGTGCTCGCCGCGGCCACCCCACGGGTCACCTCACCGCTGCTGTTCCACTCCCGCGCCTGGGGCCAGTTCGCCGACCAGCTCCCCGACGACGCCGTCGTGCTCGACACCGGCACCGCCGACGCGCTGCGCACCCACCACGTCGCGCCCGGGACGGTCGCGGCGACCCTGGGTGCCCTGCGCGCGGCCGGCGTCGCGACCCGGGTGCTCGACCTGAGCCACGGCCCGGCCGCCGGCATCGACGTCGCGCACCTGCTCCGCGCCGAGCTGCAGGACACCGCCGGTGGCTCCTGGGCCAAGGTGACCAGGGCCGCCCAGGTGCCCGATCTGGTCATTGCCGGCATCGTCGGTGTCGACGTCGTGGCGGGCGAGGACGCCCGCGAGGTCGTGCTGGCTGCGCGCGAGCTCGGGATCGCCGTGCGCGTGGAGATCGACGCCGCCTTCTCCCCGCTGCGCATCGACGAGACCGCCGACCTGGTGAGCTCGGTGCTGCCGCTGGAGCCCGACGTGATCGTGCTCGTCGACGACGGCACCGGCACCCCGCTCACTGTGCGCGCCGTGCTGCAGGACACCGTCAACCGGGCCCGCCCCGTGCCTCTCGCCGTACGCCTCGACGACCGTGCGGGCACCGCGACGGCCAACGCGCTCACCGCACTGAAGAGCGGAGTGCGTCGGTTCGACGCCACTCTCGGTGGTCTCGACGGCGCCTTCGCGCTCGAGGACGCGCTGCACCTCTTCGACCAGCTCGAGGTCGCCGTCCCCGCAGACCGGGCCGCCACCGTGCGGGCCGCGCTCGGCGTCGAGGCGGCGCTCGGAACCCAGCTCCCGGGCCGCACGTACCGGCTCGGTGCCACCGCCCGCGCCACCGGAGGAACCCCGTGACCACGCGTCTCATCGCCGAGAGCCTCATCGACGACCTCACCGAGGACGAGCGCGCGCGCCAGCGCATCGTGGAGAGCCTGCTGCCGTCGGTGCGCGACTACGCCGCCGAGGCGGACGCTCGCAGCGAGTTCCCCGAGGCGCACATGAAGGCGTTCCAGGAGTCGGGGCTGCTCGGCCTCGTGGTGCCGACCGAGTACGGCGGCATGGGCGGCACGTTGCGCGACCTCGCGGCGACGACGTACACCCTCGGCACCGTCTGCGGCTCGACCGCGCTGGCCTACTTCTTCCACTGCTCGTCGAGCTCGCGCGGCCTGCTCCCGCTCGGCGCGATCGATGCCGGGCTCTACGCCGACGCCGACGTGCCGACCGTCCGGGCCTTCGCCGAGAAGGTCCTCACCCTCATGGGCACCGAGGGCAAGTGGATCGGCAACTTCGCCTCGGAGGCCGTGAAGGCCAGCAACGCCAACGTGCTCATCCAGACCACCGCGACCAAGACCGACGGTGGCTGGCTGCTCAACGGCGTCAAGTCCTTCGGCTGCCTCACCGGCACCGCCGACTACTACCTCGTCACCGCCCGTCGCGAGGATCTCGAGGGCATGGAGGGCCTGTCCCTCTTCCTGGTCGACCGTCGGGGCGAGGGCGTGCGCGCCCGCAGCAGCTGGAACGGCCTGGGTATGCGCGCGTCGGGCAACTTCGGGATCGTGCTCGAGGACTGTTTCGTCGCCGACGACGACTCGCTCACCCTTCCCGGTGCGTTCATGACGTCGACCCAGGTCGCCCGAGGATCGTGGGTCGGCAACCAGATCGCGATCGGTGCGATCTACGCCGGCATCGCCCGTGGCGCCTACGACTACGCACTCGACCGGGTGATGACCCAGACCTTCGCCGACACCGGCAAGCCCATCGCCACCTCGCCGATGCACCAGGTGCTCATCGGGGACGCCGAGCAGGAGCTCGAGCAGGTGCACCTGTGGGCCCGCCGCCAGCTGCTGCTCGAGACCGCTGTGCCGGAGATCCTCCCGAAGCAGGACGTCGTGAAGAACTGGCGTCTCACCAAGGGCAGCGTCTGCGAGGGCGCGTTCACCGTCACCCAGATCGCGATCAAGATGTGCGGCACCTCCGGTGCACTGATGGACAACCAGCTCGGCCGCGCGTTCCGCGACGCTGCGATGGGCCTCGTCCAGGCGTTCCCGGCCGAGCGCGGCAAGCTCGACCTCGCGCAGATGGTGGTCGAGGGTCACGGCAGCGCAGGCTTCACGACGATCGACAAGGGCTCGAAGGACTCGTGACCTCCGGCACGGTCGTCGACAACCTCACGCTGTTCCGTGGCGTGTGGCACGACGTCGTGTCCGGGCACGCTCCCGACGGCAGCGAGCTGGCTTTCGACGAGCACGGAGGTACGCCGGGTGCGCTCCCCTACGAGCAGCTCGTCTACATCGACGTGCGCGACGAGGACGGCACGACGCGCTACGAGCAGACCAATGTCGTGCTGCGCGGGCGTGACCCCCACGCGCGGTCCTTCGGGGGCACGGTGACCGACGGCGTGCTGGCGTTCGACCGGCTCGGTCCTGACGCCCCGCTCATGCTGGGGGTCTCGGGCGGTCCCGGCGTCCTCGTCTTCACCCCCGCGCGGGTCGACGGGCCGGACATGGGACGGTTCTTCGACCCCGACTGGATCCGTCACCTCGGCGGCGACCAGCGCACCCGCACCACCACGCTCTACCGGGGTGGCGAGATCCGGCGCGTGCTCACGGTGCGCGGCACGCGGATCTCCGCCGACCCGACCCGTCGCGTCGCGCACGACCCGCGCGGCACCGAAGGACCTGTCCACGACGGCGGTCGCACGACCACCGTCTACGCCGGCGGCTCCCCCCAGGAGGACTCGTGACCGACACTGCGTCGACCAGCGTCGAGGTGCCCGAGCTCGTGCAGCTCATCGACGGCGAGATCTCCGCGCCCTCCGTCGACCTCGGGATCGACCTCGAGAACCCCAACACCGGTGCGGTGATCTCGCGCCAGCGGGCCACCTCCGACGACGACGTCGAGCGGGTCGCAGCCGCGGCGTCGGCGGCGTACGAGTCCGGTGTCTGGGCCGGCACCCCGGCCGAGCAGCGGGCCGCGGTGCTCGAAGCTGTCGCTGACGCCCTCGATGCCGAGGCGATGCGGATCGCGGCGCTGGAGTCGATCGGCACCGGTGCGGTGATCCGGACCACCGGCATGCTCGCCGCCGTCATCAACGGCGGGGCCTTCCGCCTCGCCGCCGCCCAGCTGCGCCAGGGCGTGCTGTCGACCACGTTGCCCGGCCCGACGGGGCACGACGCCGAGATCCACCGCCTGCCGTGGGGTCCGGCGCTCTCGCTCGTGCCGTGGAACGCACCCGCTCCGATGGCCGCGCACAAGATCGCCAACTCCCTCGCCGCCGGTGCGCCATCGATCCTCAAGCCCAGCGAGTGGGCGCCGTACGGCACCCAGGAGCTCGGTCTCGTCGTCGGTCGCGTGCTCGCCGACCACGGCCTGCCGTCCGGTCTCTTCCAGCTCGTCCAGGGCGGGTCGCACGTCGGCGGCACGCTCGTGACGGACCCCCGCATCCGCGCGGTCTCCTTCACCGGCGGGCTCGCGGGCGGACGCGCGATCGCCGCCGCGTGTGCCTACGACTTCAAGCCGGCGCAGCTCGAGCTCGGTGGCAACAACCCGATCGTCGTGCTCGACGACGCCGACATCGACGTCGCGTCCACCGGCATCGTCGACCTGATGACCACGCTCAACGGTCAGTGGTGCCGCGCCCTCGGACGCCTCGTCGTGGCCGACTCCCGTGCCGACTCGGTCCTCGATGCGGTGCTCGCCAAGCTCGCTGCGATCACGCTCGGCGACTCGCTCGCGCTCGACAGCGACATGGGTCCGGTCGTGCACTCGGGGCACCTCGCGCACCTGCGCGGACGGATCGAGGAGCTGGCGAGCAAGGGCGGCACGGCCCACGCCACGACTCCGCTGCCCGACCTCCCCGGCAACTTCCTCGCCCCGACCCTGGTCACCGGTGTGGCCAGCGCCGACGCGCAGGACGAGATCTTCGGACCTGTCGCCACAGTGCACACGTTCTCGACCGACGCCGAGGCGGTGGAGCTGGCCAACGGGACGCCCTACGGGCTCGAGGCGTACGTCTTCGCCGGCGACACCGACCGCGGGATGCGCGTCGCTCGTCAGATCCGAGCGGGCGGCGTCAAGGTCAACGGTTCGACGATGCTCTCGCTCAACCTGTTCGCCCCGCGCCCCGCCTGGGGCCTGTCAGGCCAGGGTGACGAGGGCACGCTCGAGACTCTGCACTTCTTCACCAACCACCGTGTGGTCGGCATCGAGAACCTCTCGGCGGCCGACCTCGCGAAGCTCGCCGCCGGCTGACCCGACCGCACCGCCGTACGCCGCCCCACGCCATCACGACACCACTCGAGGACGACACGTGAGCACGGTCAAGGATTCAGGACACCCCGGAGCGCTGAGCGACCTGCGCGTGGTCGAGATGGGCGTCCTGCTCGCCGGTCCGTTCGCCGGACAGCTCTTCGCCGACTTCGGCGCCGAGGTGATCAAGCTCGAGCCTCCGGGCCTGGGCGACCCGATGCGCGAGTGGGGTCGCGAGAAGCCGCACGGCCACTCGCTGTGGTGGCCGGTCGTGGCGCGCAACAAGAAGTCGGTCACGCTGAACCTGCGCACCGGTGAGGGCCAGGGCATCGCCCGAGACCTGCTCGCGACCTCCGACCTGCTGATCGAGAACTTCCGTCCGGGCACGCTCGAGCGCTGGAACCTCTCGCCGGAGTCGCTCTGGGAGATCAACCCCATGCTCGTCGTGCTCCGCGTCACCGGCTTCGGCCAGACCGGCCCGATGGCGCCGCAGGCCGGGTACGGCGCGATCGGTGAGGCGATGGGCGGCCTGCGCTACGTCATGGGCGAGCCTGACCGGATGCCGTCGCGCGCCGGCGTCTCGATCGGTGACACCCTCGCCGCGACGTTCGGTGCGCTCGGGGCGCTCATGGCGCTGCACGCCCGGCAGCGCACCGGGCGCGGCCAGGTCGTCGACTCGGCGATCTACGAGGCCGTGCTCGCGATCATGGAGTCGCTCGTCAGCGAGTACGACAAGGGTGGCTACATCCGTGAGCGCACCGGCCCGATCCTGCCGAACGTCTCGCCGTCCAACGTCTTCCCGACCAGCGACGGCATCGAGATCCTCATCGCCGGCAACCAGGACACCGTGTTCAAGCGCCTCGCCGACGCGATGGGGCGTCCCGAGCTGGCCGACGACGAGCGCTACGCGACGCACACCGCCCGTGGCGCGCACCAGACCGAGCTCGACGACCTCATCGCCGACTGGACCTCGACGCTCACCGGCGACGAGGTCGAGGTGCGCATGCGCGAGTTCGGGGTGCCGCACGGCAAGATCTACCGCGCGCCTGACATGCTCGCGGACGAGCACTTCAAGGCCCGCGAAGCGATCGTGCGAGTGACGCACAAGCAGTTCGGCGACCTGGCGATGCAGAACACGTTCCCCAAGCTGTCCGACACCCCGGGGCAGGTGCGCTGGACCGGTCCCGAGCTCGGCGAGCACACCGACGAGGTGCTGACCGGCCTGCTCGGGATGTCCGCGGGCGACATCGCCAAGCTGCGCGACCTCGGCGTGGTCTGAGCCCCATGCCCGACGTCACCGGCTGGAGGTCGAAGGTCGCGGCGATCGTGCCGTCGACCAACACCGTGGTGGAGCACGACCTCGCCGTCCTGCGGCCGCCCGGGATCACCTTCCACGCGGGTCGGATGCTGATCACGAACCCGGGGCTCGCCGACGACGGCGAGTTCGAGGCGCTGCTGCTCCAGATCCGGGCCACGATCGACGACGCCGTCGACCGCGTGCTCACCTGCAAGCCGGACTACCTGCTCATGGGCATGTCGGCGGTTATTACCGGCTCCAACTCTGGCATTGGCCTCGGCGTCGCCGAAGAGCTGGCC
>JANMMN010000410.1:0-1648 GCA_031373405.1 Actinomycetes bacterium | reverse complement strand
GGGTGCCGGTCTTGTCCATGACGACGGTGTCGATCGCGGCGGAGGTCTCCAGCGCGCCGGCAGTCTTGAACAGGACTCCGCGCCCCGCGCCGAGGCCGGTGCCGACCATGACCGCCGTCGGGGTCGCCAGGCCAAGGGCGTCGGGGCAGGTGACGACGACGACGGTGATCGCGAACAGCAGCGCCTCGCTCGCCGGGCGGCCCAGCGCCATCCAGGCCAGGAAAGTCGCCAGGCCACCCACCAGGGCGACCAGGACGAGCCAGAACGCGGCACGGTCGGCCAGGCGCTGCCCGGGCGCCTTGGAGTTCTGGGCCTCCTGGACCATCGCGACAATCTGCGCCAGCGCGGTGTCGTGGCCGACCTTGGTCGCGCGGACGCGCAACGACCCGGTGGTGTTCACCGACGCGCCGATGACCTCCGAGCCGGTCGTGACCGGGACGGGAACGGACTCGCCAGTGACCATCGACTCGTCGATCTCCGAAACGCCGTCCTGCACGACCCCGTCGACCGGGATCTTCGCGCCCGGCCGGACCATCAGCAGGTCCCCGACGACGACATCGGCGGTGTCGACCTCGACCCACGTGTCGCCGCGCTGCACGAGCGCCTGCGGCGGTGCGAGCTCGAGCAGGGTGCGGATCGCGTCGTTCGCGCCGCCGCGGGCCCGCATCTCGAACCAGTGCCCCAGGAGCACGAACGTCGTCAGGACCGCGGCCGCCTCGTAGAAGACCTCGCCACCGCCGGTGAGCGTGATCGCGAGGCTGTACAGCCATCCTGCGCCGATCGCGACCGCAACCAGCACCATCATGTCCAGCGTCCGGTGCCTCAGAGCGCGGACCGCGCCGTCGAAGAAGATCCACCCGGCCCAGAACACGACCGGGATGCTGAGCAGCATGCTGATGACGTCGTCACGGAGCCCGAACGGGGCCGGCACGTCGAACCCGAGGACGTCCCGCCCGATCGGGGACCACAGCAGGATCGGGACCGACAGAACCAGCGCGACCAGGAACCGGCAGCGCATGTCCGCGACCATGTCCGCCATCGACATGCCCGCGTGCCCGCCGTGACCCATCGCGTCGTGCGGGCTCGATATCGGAGCGGGCTCGGCGCCATGGCCGGGGTGCCCGGCGTGCTCGGACATCGTCGCAGCGGGATGCTTCGATGCCGGGCTACCGTGCCCGGCATGGCTGGAGTGACCGGGTTCCGTGTCGTGTCCCGACTGTCCCGGGTGTCTGGTGGGCTCGGCGTGCGTGGACGTCGTCACGGCCGGGGCCGGCTCGGCCATCGGGTCGCAGACGTGGTCGGGGACCGAACGGCCCGAGCAGTGGTAGCCGCAGTCGCGGACCCAGGCGACCAGCTGCGTCATCGACGTCACCGCCGGGTCGTAGGTCACCAGCGCCGTCTGCGACACGGCGTTCGCGGACACGTCGACGACGCCGGGCCGGCGGGCAAGGGCACGCTCCACGACGTCCTGCGACGTGGCCCAGTGCAGGCCGCCGACGTTCAGCACGACGGACACCGATCCGGTCATGACCGCCTCCTCGTCCAGCTCCATGACTCACTCAACCACGATACCCCCCAAGGGTATGCCCACCAGATGGTGAAGATCCGACAAAGGTCCACGTGGGGCCCCGCTCAACCGGTGTGCGCG
>JANMMN010000379.1:0-18755 GCA_031373405.1 Actinomycetes bacterium | reverse complement strand
TCGCGCGCGCGGGGGTGGCGGGGGAGCCGTCGCGAGGAAGGCAGCGACGTCGGGCTCCCGTGACTCCGGCAGGCACAGCCGGATCCGAAGGAAGCGGGCCTGCTGCTCCGGCGTGAGCTTTCCCCGGGCGCTGAACGACCTGTCGATCCAGGTGTCGATCGCCGCGGTGATGCCGGCCTCGCGCACGACAGCGAGGCAGTCCTCCGCCGTGGGACCGCTCGGGCGCTCGAGCTCCCAGAACGCACGCCACAGCGGAGCCATGTGCGTGAGCGGGTGCGTGGTGGGGAGCTCCAGCACCACGCGTCGCGTGGCGTGCTCGGAGAGCGCCAGGAGGAAGGGGGCCAGGTCGGAGACGTTGTACGCCACGTGGTGGCACACCACGACATCAGCCTTCGGCGTACGGTCCGCGGGCTCAGGCCAGACGCCGAGCACCTCGGTGTGCTCGACCCCGCGCTCGGTCGCCGCCCGTGCGAACAGGTCGAGCATCGTCGCCTGCTCGTCGACACCGATCACGTGATGCGCTGGAGGCACCAGCGCCATCGAGGCGCGGCCACCGCCACAGCCGATGTCGAGCACCGACCCCGACGAGGGGAGCACCTCGCGAGCACGCTGGTGCGACGGGGAGTCGGGCACCTCGTGGTCGACAGTGAACATCTCGACCGGGTGGATCCAGGGGGACTCCGGCGCGGCGTCGAGGATCTCAGGCGGGATCGCCCACGCGGCGAGGTCGCGGCTCCAGCGCTGCGACGCGCAGGTGGGCATCAGGTCAGGCGGGACGCGACACGTGGGCCGAGGAGTCCCAGGACCATCACCAAGCAGCACATGCACCGACCGTAGCGCCGGTCCGGCGCCGTCGGTGGCCTGCGTCAGGAAATTGCCGGTTGAGGTCGCGGCGAGCGCCGCCGTCATGAGCTGACGCCGATGCTCCTCGACCCGCTCGCGGTGCTGCTCGTGCACGAGGTCCGTGTGCTCGGCGTACCACCGTCGTGTCCGAGCTCAACGGTGTCCTCATCCTCGGTGCCGACCTCATCCCGATCGCGGACGTGGCCTTCTCGCACGAGTACTACGGCCAGGCGTCAGGTCGTGACCGCGACAGCGACCCAGATCGAGGTCGCCGTGACCGCTGCGACGAGACCGATGAGCATGGAGAGTCCCGCGCCCTTCATCGCCTCGATGGTCGACGGCCAGGCGGCCGTGTGGTCGGCCAGACGGATCCGTTCGGCCAGGTAGACGCCGAGCACGAAGCCGACCGGGAGCCCGACGAACGGGACGACGAACAGCCCGACGATGCCGAGGATGCCGCCGGCGACCAGCGTGCGGGTGGGGATGCCCGCTGCTGACATGCGCCGACCGGGGATCCACAGCGTGAGCGCGTAGCCCAGCGCCAGCACCAGCAGGGCGACGACGGCTGCCGCCCAGCCGATGACCGTCCCCTCGACGACCGCCCAGACGGCGATGGCGCCACCGATGAGAAGGGCGCCGGGCAGCACCGGGAGCACGGTCCCGACGATCCCGACAGCACAGGCGATCGCGACCAGCACCTCACCGGCTCCCGACATGCCGGAAGAGTACGACGGAGCCGCAGCCCTCGAATCCGGGGCGGGTATCGACACCCTGGCCCACGTGAGTGCCGGTCTGGTCACCCATTCGGAGCAGCGGCGAGCAGCCCGCGACCCGGACGTCTGCCCGTGGTGTGAGCGTCCCTGGGCGAACGGTCCACCGTCGTATCGGTCGAACGGTTGATATCTAGCCGTCCAATGCCCCATTTGGAGCACTCTTGGTGACTTCGGTGGTCGCGGCACGCTCAGGTGGCCCACTATGTGCGTTGGGTCTCACCCTGTGTGATGGCCCGCGCATCGAGAAGGCTATGACCCGCGACCGGAGCAGACGGTCACCAACCTCCCCAACCCAGGGAGAACGGTCGCGGTGAGCCAGTGGTGAGACCGCTCTCGATGGTTGGGGAGTGGACCACCATGGCTAAGACTCTTTCTCGCGGGCTCACGGGTCGTCGCGTACCACGCTGGCTGGCAGGAACCACCGCCGCCGCCGTCGTGCTCCTGGGCATGCCGCTAGTCTCGATCGCACCGGCATCGGCGGTGACGGTGGGTGGATTTGAGGTCGACGGCAACTCGGCTGTCAACACCGCGGGGAACGAGGACTGGAAGCTCCTGGACCCGCTGCCGGTCGCCAAGGTCTCCGGAGATCGGAGCTTCCGCAACGTCGCGACGGTGCTCGACAACACCGTCGGCGGGCAGGACGACACACTCCTCGGGTCGAACGACAAGGAAGATTCACCGCCTTGGACTCAGCAGACCTCCGGCAACGTCACTGGCAAGTCCGACTTCGGCCGGATGGGCGTCTACACGTACACAAGGCCTGTCGGCGGCGTCGACCACGTCTACCTCGTCCTCGGCTTCGACCGCGGCTCGAACTCGGGTGGTAACGCGACTGCGGGCTACTGGTTCGAGCTCAACCAGGTGAAGCAGGTCGGACAGAATCCCAATCCCATCAGGACCGCCGGAGACGTCAAGTTCCTCCTCCAAGACCAAGGCAGCGGCAACTTCTCCCCTCCGGGCTTCTTCAAGTGGGTTGTAGTCAACAACGTCGGAAGTTGGGTTGTCGGGGCGCCTCCGAACCCGGTCTACGCCGCGGCCTCTAACAGCACGTCTAACGGCGGCGCCTTCGCCAGCACCACCCTGCCGAGCTGGTGGTTGCCGACCCCCAACGTGGCAAGCGGCCAGATGGCCACCGAGGCGTTCATCGAGGCCTCCATCGACCTGACCTCGTTCGGTGCCGTGCCCGGCTGCCCCTCCAGGGGGTTCGCAGCACTGAACTCTCGTTCGACTACGGGCAACGGGGACAACAATCTGCAGGACTACGTCGAGGCCATCGGCCTCAGCGTTCCGTCGGACTGTGCGGCGCTCCGCATCGAGAAGTACGCCGGCTCTGTCGGTGCCAACAACAAGCTCGGTGGCGCGACCTTCGCCATCTCGCCCGACCCGCGTCCGACAGGTACCGGCATCACGCCGTGCGTCTCAGATGGCGCCACCGCCAACCCTGCCGGGATCCTGGTCAAGGACAACGGGGCGTGCGACACCGACCCCGCGGCGGGTGTTGTCTTGGTGGCTCCGGCGAAGCCGGGCACCTACACAGTCACCGAGTCCAGCCCGCCGCCGGGGTACATCGGCAGCGCTGCGAGCTTCCAGTACATCGCGGCGAGGTTTGACTCCAACCCGACGACGACGATTGCCCAGTTCGTCAACAACCTCGGCACGGCCACGTGGAGGAAGACCGACGCGGGCAGCAACGGTGTCTATGACGCGGATGACGCCCTGCTCGGTGGTGCCACCTTCACCATGACCGCCACGGCAGGCGCCGCCAACGGTGCGCCGTGGAACCTCGGGACCAACCCGATCACCGTCGTCGACAACACCGGCCAGGCCGGGTACACGGGTCGCGACACGAACGCGGCGGCGGGACAGTTCACTGTCACCGGCCTCCCGACGGGCACCTACACCGTCCACGAGACGGCAGTCCCCGTCGGCTACGGCCCGAGCGCCCTTGACGGAACGGTGCTCATCAGCACCACAGCGGCGACCCCGGTCGTCGTGACCGGGCAGGGCAGCACCTTCTCCGACCCGCGGCTCAAGGGCTGGCTCGGCGTCATCAAGAACGCCGGCGGCGAGGTGCGCGGCGGAGCCACGTTCACGCTGTACAAGATCGTGGGCGCCAAAGATGCCCCTGGCGGTGAGACCAACGACGTCGCCGTCGGCACCTGCGTGACGGCGGACAGCAATGGAACGTGCTTCGTGCCCGCTCTGAACCTGCCCGGGCTCGTCGAGTGGGGAGTCGACTACTACTGGTACGAGACCCTCCCGCCGCCGAACTACAACGTCTCCATCCCTGCTGAGCGGTTCGGCCCCACCATCAACCTGACCGCGGCTCAGGTCGCGGCGCAGAACCCGACGGTTCCGTCGTCGATCAGCAAGTCCACGTTCAACAACGTGCCGACGCTCGTGACCACCAAAGCGCAGGGCCTCACGGGCGGACACACCCTGAACCTGCCGACCATCACTCAGCTCTTCGACACCGCTGAGATCAGCGGCGTCACCGACCCGAACCCCGCAGACCAGCTCTCCGTCGGTTCGATGACCTTCTACTTGTACAAGGTCACCGGCGCAGACCCGGGGGAGAGCCTCAGCTGCACCGTCACCACCGTCGGGGCACAGGGTGGCCCGATCTTCGCATCGAGCCCCTACACCGTGACCGGCTCAGGCCCGGTGGCGATGACTGAGGCCAGCGGCTACCTGCCGACCTCGGCTGGCACGTACTACTGGTTCGCCAAGTTCACGAGCAACTACCCGACGCTCGTGCGTAGCGCCGAGGACAGCTGCGGCTCGCTGAACGAGCGGGTCGTCGTCAACCCGGCCTCGCCCGGGATCAAGACCATCGCCACCACGACCGCGAAGCTCGGTCTCAACGGCGTGTCGATCTCCGACACGGTGACCTTGTCGGGGCTCACGTCGAATGCGACGGGCACCGTGAAGGTGTGGCTGTCCGCAGCAGACGGCACCTGCAACGTCGACGGCACCCCTGTCAAGACGGTGATGCTCGGCACCCCGCCCGACGGCACGATCCAGTCCAGCAACGGCGTCTACTTCGTCGAGTTCACGGCGTCTGCAACCGTCACGTCGGCCGGCCTCTACAAGTGGCAGGCGTCGTACACCTCGGGCGACACGAACAACATCTCGGTCACCCACGCGTGTGGGGACATGGTCGCCCCGAACAAGGAGCAGACCCTCGTGACACCGGCGACGCCGGCCATCACGACCGACACGAAGACGCCGGCCAACCAGGACGTCAAGCTGCCCGGCACCAACGTCGCGGACAGCGCCACCCTCACCGGCCTCACCGCCAACGCGACCGGCACCGTCGTCTTCAAGCTCTACGGTGCGGCCGACACGACCTGCTCGGCGGCTGCGATCTTCACGAGCACCAAGCCGATCGGCACCGTGACCGGCGGGACTGCCACGGTCACTTCCGACTACTACGACGGCATCATCAATGCGGGTACCTACCGCTGGGCGGCCGTCTACAACGGCGACCTGGCCGACAAGAACAACGCCAAGGCCGACCACCCCTGTGGCTCGACCACCGGCGGCAACTACGAGATCGTCACCATCGAGAAGGCTGACAACTCGATCATCACCACGGCCGGCGCCGACACCACGCTCGGCATCGGTTCGGCCGGCGCGACGATCACCGACCAGGTGGTCGTGTCCGGGCTCACCCCGAACGCCACCGGCAAGGTGACAGTCTCCGTGTACGGCCCCGTCATCGGCGACAACTTCCAGTGCACGACGCCGGCGGACACGGTCGACGAGTTCACCGTGACCGGCAACGTCGTCAACGGCACGTTCACGGCCACGGCCTCGGCCAAGGTCACCCAGGCGGGCACGTACTGGTGGCTCGCCAACTACTCGGGCGACGTCAACAACAACGGCATCAGCCACCTGTGCGGTCTGCTCGGAAACGGCAGCGACGAGCGCGTCGTGGTCGACAAGAACCAGCCGATCATCGCGACCAAGGTGGACAAGACCACCCTGGCACTTCCGGTCAACGGTGGCTAGGTCTCGACCTTCGACACCGCCACCGTCACGAACCTCACGAGCGGCGCAGGCGGCACCGTGACCTTCTCGCTCTACGGACCGGCCGACGCGCCGGTCTGCGAGGGGGAGAGCATCTCCACGAGCACGGTGGATCTCACCGTCGTGGGCACCACCGGCACGGCGACCAGCAGCTCGAAGAGCCTCACGGCCGTCGGGACCTACTACTGGTTTGCCGTCTACAACGGTGACGCCAACAACAAGACCGCTGTGCACGAGTGCGGCATCCCGAGCGAGACCGTCCGGGTCACCCAGGCGGAGCCCGGCATCGCCAAGGTCGTCACCCTGAACGACGAGGCCATCACCGGCGCCGTCGTCGTGGGCGACGTGCTCCACTACACGGTCACGGTCTCCAACACCGGCAGCGCGACCGCCGGCCCGGAGACCGTCACGGACGTCGTGCCCGTCGGCCTCGACATCGACGAGTCATCCCTGACGGACGGCGGAACGTATGACTCCGTCACCCGCACGATCACCTGGCCGGCCATCTCGGTCGAGGCCGGAGCCGAGGACCTGCTCCTGGGTTACGACGCCACGGTCAATGCTGACGCGGCCAAGGTCGGCAACGACGTGCTCATCAACGATGCGTCGTGGTTCGGGATCCACAAGGACACCACGACCTACGTCAAGTGGATCGGGATGACTGCGGGTGCTGCCTGCGACGTCGAGGAGACCCACGCCGTCAAGGTGAGCTACACCGTGACCTCGCACAACTTCAATGTGCTTGGCTCGGCCGCCACCCAGACCGTCGACTTCCTGTGGAACGACGGTGCGGTCGCACCGGGCACGGTCGGCGGCGTACCCCAGTCGCTGAGCACCATGGGCCTGACCGACACGACTCCGGTCTCCGGGGCCCTGCTCTACCCCGGCACTGCGGTCGACTCCGGCGGCAACGCCACCGGCTGGCCCGGTTGGTCGTTCGACGGCACGAAGTGGACCTATAGCGCCGCCGGGCTCGTCTCGCCGGTCACCCTGTCGGCATCGTCGTTCGGCACCGGCGCCTCCGCGTCGGTGACCTACGACCAGAAGCCCGAGTGCAACCCTCCTGGCGTGCCGCTGCTCGACAAGGCGTCACCCAACGAGTACATCGCTGAGGTGCAGTCCGGCAACGTGAGCCGTGGCGACACCATCACGTACACCATCACCATCACCAACAACGGTGGCCAGGACGTGACGGGTCCGCTGACCGACACGCTCCCGGGCGACGTCAACACCCCGCGCGACTTCGCGGTCGACACGGCCGGCTTCACCGCCGCGCCGGCGATCGACGGTCGGGACCTCGACTGGGGCGACGTCACTCTCACCGCTGGCCAGGTGGTGACCTACACCTTCAAGGTGACGGTCGACCTCGACGCCGAGCTCGGCTCGCTGTACAACGACGCTCAGTGGGGTCAGCTCACTGACCGCACCGAGCACGTGGTGCGCGCAGTCGTGCCGGGGATCGCGAAGATCGTTCGTGACCAGGAGGGCCTGACCCTCACCGGCGCGGTCGAGGTGGGCGACAACCTGCACTATGTCGTCACCGTGACCAACGATGGCAACACGCTGGCCAAGGACGACATCGAAGACGTGCTGCCGATCGGCCTCGCGGCGCCGACCGACATCAGCGACGGTGGCGTCTACACCGCAGCGCCGGACGGCAGCGCCTACTCCGGCACGATCATGTGGGCGGACTTCGAGGTCGACGGCGACAGCACCCGTAGCGTCAGCTACAACGCGGTCGTCACCGCCGAGGCGGCTACTCCCGAGAACGACCTGCTCGTCAACTACGCGTCCTGGTACAAGCTGCAGGCATCCACCGAGACCCCGGTCAAGTGGATCACCGTCGTGGCCGAGCCGATCTGCCGCGTCGACACGCCGGTCGTCACCTACACCGTCACCACGCACAACCTGGGCGAAGGCCCCGACGGTGGCTGGACGGCCGACCTCACCTGGTACTTCGCCGACGGTCCCAACGCCGGTCAGCCGGTTCCGGGCAACATCACCGTGATCAACGGTGTGGTTCAGCCGCTCGCCGGCCAGTCGCTGACCGGGTCGCTCTACTACCCGGGCACGGTCATCACCGGGGGCACCACCTCCGACTGGCCGGGCTGGAAGAACGTGGGCACCGCCGACATGCCGATCTGGCAGCCCGACGGTGACGGTCTGCGTCCCTCCGTGGTGCTCGGCGCGTCGGTGAACCCCGCCGCGACCTCCGCGGTGGTCTACCCGGCATCTGCCGCCGCCTGCAACCCGCCTGGTGTGCCGTTGCTCGACAAGGCGTCACCCAACGAGAAGACCGCGACAGCCACCGGTGTCGTGGATCGTGGCCAGAAGGTCAGCTACAGCATCACGCTGACCAACAACGGCGGACAGGACGTCACGAGCAACCTCGTCGACACCCTGCCGGCCGGAGTGAGCAACCCGACCAACTTCGTCCCGGCAGCGCCGACGACGATCGCTGGTCAGGTCCTCACGTGGGCCAACGTGACGCTCACACCGGGTCAGAAGGTGACGTACTCGTTCGACGTCACCGTCGCTCTGAGCGCTGCTGATGGCAACCTGGTCAACACGGCGACCTGGGCGTCGCTGAGCGACCTCACCACCCACGTCATCCTGCCGCCGGAGCCGGTGCTCACGCCGACGCCGACGCTGGACAAGACCGCCAACCCGGCCTCGGGCACCGCGGTCGCGGTCGGCCAGGTCATCACCTACACGGTGAAGACCGGCAACACCGGCCAGGCACCGGCCACCGGTGACCTGATCGACACCCTGCCCGCAGGGGTCGAGCTGGTCGGCAACTTCACCAAGGACGGTGTCTCCTCGGCGCCGACCACATCGAGCCCCAGCCAGATCGTCTGGAAGGACGTGACGGTCGTGCCCGGGCAGACGATCACCTTCACCTACCAGGTCAAGGTGCTCTCGGCGGCGGTCGACCTCAAGTCGCTGGTCAACACCGCACAGTGGCTCACGCTGAAGGACACCACGACCCACTCGGTGAACCCGCCGGCGCCGGTCGACATCCCGAAGACGGGCTCGAGCCTGAACCCGATCACCACGCTGCTCTGGGCCGCCTTCCTCGTCGGCCTCGGAGCGATGCTCGTCCGGTTCGGCCGCCGCGAGGAGACCGTCCAGGAGTAGCAGCACCCGGGATCCCTGATCCCGAGTGACGAGAGGCCCGGTCCGCGAGGACCGGGCCTCACGTCGTCGTGAGCGTGATCCGCGACGTACGCTCGAGGGCATGGAGCAGCGCAGCGTGGCGGGTCGCGAGGTCTCGGTGATCGGCCTCGGTGCCTGGCAGCTCGGCTCGGACTGGGGGGAGGTCGACGAGGAGTCGGCGCACGCCCTCATCGAGGCCGCGGTCACGGCGGGAGTGACCTTCATCGACACGGCCGACGTCTACGGTGACGGTCGCAGCGAGCGCCTCATCGGCGCCTGGCTCGCGGAGCACCCCGGCTCCGGGGTCATGGTGGCCACCAAGATGGGACGCCGGGTCGAGCAACGGCTCGAGAACTACACCGCCGACGCCATGCGCGCCTGGAACGACCGCTCGCGGACAAACCTCGGCGTCGACACCCTCGACCTGGTCCAGCTGCACTGCCCGCCCACCGAGCTCTACCCCAGCGACGCGGTGTTCGACATCCTCGACGAGATGGTCGCCGAGGGCCGGATGGCGGCGTACGGCGTGAGCGTGGAGACCTGCGACGAGGCGCTCGCTGCGATCGCCCGACCCCACGTCGCGAGCGTGCAGATCATCCTCAACGTGCTCCGGCTCAAGCCGATCGAGCGCGTGCTGCCGGCCGCGCAGGCGGCCGGGGTCGGGATCATCGCCCGGGTGCCGCTGGCCTCAGGACTGCTCTCCGGGCGCTACGACGAGTCGACCACGTTCGGTGCCGACGACCACCGCAGCTACAACCGCCACGGCGAGGCGTTCGACGTGGGGGAGACCTTCTCCGGCGTGCCGTACGCCGACGGTCTGGCAGCCGTGCGCGCGCTCGCCGCGGCCGTGCCCGACGACGTCACCACGGCACAGTTCGCGTTGCGTTGGATCATCGACCAGCCGGGTGTGACCACGGTGATCCCGGGGGCCCGCAACGCCGAGCAGGTGCTCGGCAACGCCCGGACGGCAGAGCTGCCGCCCACGACGGAGCGGCAGCTGGTGGTGGTGCGGGAGGTCTACGACCGATGGGTGCGCGCGTCGGTGCACGAGCGCTGGTGAGTCGCGGTCGGCGTGGGGGCGCTCTCAGATCTCCTGGACGGCGGCCGGAGTCGCGATGAGCTTGGCGGTCTCGTCCTGCACGTCGGTCGCCAGCGGGCGGAGCCGCCCCTCGTGCGCCCGGAAGTGGTGACCGCAGAAGAGCAGGTCTCCGCCGGCAGCCAGGGTGACGCGGACGTACGCCTGGGCGCCACAGCGGTCACAGCGGTCGAGCGCCGTGAGCGGAATGGTCGGGCTCAGGGTCGCGGTCATCCTCTACCTCCAGGTGGGTCTTCATCTTCGCACGGTCTAACGTCCCGCACCGCTCCAGCCATCCCCGGTTCGCCTCCGGCGTAAGCCGATCGTGACCCGGATCACCCGTCGACACCAACGACATGGCCCGGCGTGTCGCGACGATTACGGTGCGCACACCTCCGGCCCGCGTCGCGGCGGGCCAGGTCACAGCGCCCGGCGTGGCCGGTGAGCCCGCACCAGTCGCTGCGACTAATCTGACATCGACCTCTGACAGCCACCTCATAAGCCCTGGAGCGTCCCCGACCATGACCGCCCAGCCCGTCGCAGGCCGCGCCAGGAAGACCACAGGCGGGTACTCGGCCAAGCACCTCTCGGTGCTCGAGGGGCTCGACGCGGTCCGCAAGCGTCCGGGCATGTACATCGGCTCCACCGACGGCCGCGGCCTGATGCACTGCCTGTGGGAGATCATCGACAACTCCGTCGACGAAGCACTCGCCGGGCACGCCCAGGCAATCGACGTCGTGCTCTATGCCGACGGGTCGGTCGAGGTCCGCGACGACGGCCGTGGCATCCCCGTCGACGTCGAGCCCAAGACCAAGCTGACCGGTGTCGAGGTCGTCATGACCAAGCTGCACGCCGGCGGGAAGTTCGGTGGTGGCTCCTACACCGCCTCCGGTGGTCTGCACGGGGTCGGCGCCTCCGTGGTCAACGCGCTCTCCGAGCGGCTCGACATCGAGGTCGACCGCGAGGGCAAGATCCACACGATGTCGTTCCAGCGTGGCGTCCCGGGGATCTTCGATGGTGACGGACCCGATGCGACGTTCGGCAAGAAGTCCGGGCTCGTCGTGGCCGGACGCGCCAAGAAGGGCATGACCGGCACCCGTACGCGTTACTGGGCCGACCGGCAGATCTTCGTCAAGGACGCCGAGTTCGACCTCGAGGCGGTGCGCACCCGAGCCCGGCAGACCGCCTTCCTCGTGCCGGGTCTCTCGATCGAGATCCGTGACGAGCGCGGCATCGACCCGACCGTAGAGACGTTCTGCTTCAAGGGCGGGATCACCGAGTACGTCGAGTTCCTGAGCACCGACGACGCCGTCACCGGCGTGGTGCGGCTCAAGGGCTCGGGGCACTTCACCGAGACCGTGCCCGTGCTGGACGGCAAGGGCCACCTAACCTCGCAGGAGGTCGAGCGCGAGCTCGGGGTCGACGTCGCGCTGCGTTGGGGCACCGGCTACGACAACGACGTACGCAGCTACGTCAACATCATCGCCACGCCCAAGGGCGGCACCCACGTCCAGGGCTTCGAGCGGGCGCTGACCAAGACGGTCAACGACCAGCTCCGTGCACAGAAGGTGCTGCGAGCCAGCGAGGACAACGTCACCAAGGACGACGTGGCCGAAGGGCTCACTGCGATCGTGACGGTGCGCCTGGCCGAGCCGCAGTTCGAGGGGCAGACCAAGGAGGTGCTCGGCACCCCCGCGGCGACGCGGATCGTCACCGCGGTCGTGGCCCGTGAGCTGACCGCCTGGCTCGTCTCCCCACCTCGCGGCGACAAGCTCGTCGTCAAGGCGTTGCTCGACAAGATCGCCGGCGCCGCGCGCACCCGGATCGCCGCCCGCACCCATCGCGATGTGCAGCGCCGCAAGAACGCGCTCGAGTCCTCGGCCCTGCCGGCCAAGCTCGCCGACTGCCGCACCGACGACGTCGCCCGCAGCGAGCTGTTCATCGTCGAGGGCGACAGCGCGCTCGGCACCGCCAAGCTCGCCCGCAACGCCGAGTTCCAGGCTCTCCTCCCGATCCGGGGCAAGATCCTCAACACGCAGAAGGCGTCCGTCGCGGACATGCTCAAGAACACCGAGTGCGCGGCGATCATCCAGGTCATCGGTGCCGGCTCGGGTCGCAGCTTCGACCTCGACCAGGCTCGCTACGGCAAGGTCATCGTGATGTCGGATGCCGACGTCGACGGCGCCCACATCCGCTGCCTGCTGCTCACCCTCGTGCACCGCTACCTGCGACCGCTGCTCGAGGAGGGCCGGGTCTACGCCGCTGTGCCGCCGCTGCACCGCTTCGAGATCACCAACCCGGGCGGTAAGAAGAACGAGATCGTCTACACCTACTCCGAGGAGGAGTACCGCGCGCTGCTCAAGGACCTCACGACCAAGTCCCGGTCGTTCAAGACTCCTCAGCGCTACAAGGGCCTCGGCGAGATGGACGCCTCGCAGCTGCGCGAGACCACCATGGACCCCGCGACCCGCACCCTGCGCAGGATCACCGTGCCCGAGGTCGATGCTGCCACGGCGGTCTTCGACCTGCTGATGGGCTCTGACGTCGCTCCGCGCAAGGAGTTCATCGTCGACGGCGCCGCCGGTCTCGACCGCTCCCGCATCGACGCCTGAGCCGTCCATGGGCACCGAGCTGCTGCACCCGGTCGTCGCCGCCGCGCTCGTCGAGCTCGGCATCGTGGCCGAGGTCCTCGCGTGCGATCCCGACCTCGCTGACACGGCCGCCTTCTGCAAGCACTACGGGTTCACCCTCGACTCCGCCGCCAACACGATCCTGGTGGCGTCCCGCAAGGTCGACCCGCCCGTGCACGCGGTCTGCGTCGTGCTCGGCACGACCCGGCTCGACGTCAACCGCACCGTGCGGGCGCGGCTCGGAGTGCGCCGGGCGTCCTTCACCGACGCCGAGGCCACCGTGGCGCTCACCGGGATGCTGGTCGGCGGTGTCACGGCGATCGGCCTGCGCGGGCTCCCGGTCTGGGTCGACGCGGCCGTGCTCGAGCAGCCGAAGGTCGTGATGGGGGGCGGCAACCGCTCGAGCAAGCTGGTGCTCGACCCGCGCGAGCTGCTCAAGCTGCCCGGTGTCGAGGTCGTCGAGGGCCTGGCCGGCCCGCCCGGCGAGGCCGACGAGCCGCCCGCGACCGGAGACTGATCAGGCGAGCATGTCGCGGACGAGCGGGATCACCCGCGTGCCGTAGAGCTCGATGCTGCGCATGAGCAACGGGTGGGGCAGGCGACCCATGGAGTACGTGAGGTCGAAGCGCGCGAGTCCGAGCAGCCGAGTCGTTGCCGCGATCTTCCGGGCAACCGTCTCGGGTGATCCGACGTACATCGCGCCCTCCTCGCCCGCCTGTATCGCGAACTCACCCGGCGAGGTCGGACCCCAGCCGCGCTCACGGCCGATCTGGTTGCGCATCGTCTCGTAGTGCGGCCATGCCTGCTCGCGCGCCTCCTCGTCGGTCTCGGCGGTGTGGCCGGGGGAGTGCACCGCGATCGGGAGGTCGGGCCGCCCCAACTCGCCGAGCGCCCGGCGGTAGAGGTCGGCGAGCGGCCCGAAGCGCGACGAGGCACCGCCGATGATCGCCATGACCAGCGGGAGTCCGTAGCGCGCGGCGTGCACCACGGACTCCGGGCCGCACAACGCAGGCGCCGCTGGATCCATGCCCGGGCTCCCGGGAGACCTCAGAGCGCGAGCAGCCCGCGCAGCCCGGCGACGGAGCCGGCTACGTCGGTGGTCTCGAACCGGTAGGCCTGCAGCCCGGCGGCCCGCGCGCCCTCGACGTTCACCGTGAGGTCGTCGACGAAGAGCACCCGGTCGGCGGGGAGCCCGAGCCGATCGACGGCAGCCGCGAACGCGCCCGCGTGAGGCTTGCGTACGCCGATGTCGAGCGAGTCGACGATCAGCTCGAAGTGTTCTGCGTACTCCCAGGTCTCGCGCCACCCCGCACCGAGGAACTTGGTCGCGTCGTTCGTGAGCACTGCCTGGCGATAGCGCGAGGTGATGTCGCCGAGCAGCGCCACGACGGCCGGACGGCCGCGTCCGTCCCAGCCGAGCTCGCGCAGCGCGTCGTAGATGTGCAGGCCGGGCACGGACTGCTGGGCGATCGCCTCGATGTCGCGCCAGTACTCCGGCTCGTCGCGGGCACCCAAGTCGACCGCGTCGTACCCGGGGTCGCCCTCGGGTGAGAACGGCCCGCGCGGCAGGGTGCCGAGCGGGATGCCGGTGTGCGCCTCGAGCTCGTCGAAGCGCTCGAACGGGCTCTGGTAGAGCACCTGCCCGATGTCCCACAGCACGGCGTCGATCGTCATGGACGTCCCTCCTGGGCGTGGGCGAGGAGCACCTCGCGCAGCGACATCGGCGGTGGCAGGTCGGGCAGGTCGATCTCGGCACGGTCGTCGACCAGTCGGACGTCGTAACGCGGCAGCCCCTCGCCCAGCGTGTCGTGACGTGCCCCCGTGCGCAGGTCGTAGCGCCACAGGTGCGCGGGACACGTGAGGATGCAGTCACGCACGAGCCCGGTCACCAGCGACGAGCCGCGATGCCGGCAGGCGTCGTCGTACGCGACCACGGTGCCGTCGACCTCGATGACGAGGACTCCGCGACCCTCGTGCTCCAGGCGTACGGGAGCACCTCCGCGGAGGTCGTCGAGCGCGACGTGCAGCAGGGTCACGACGGGAACTGGATCACGACGGCCTTGGACTCGGTGAAGAACTCCTCGGAGTAGGTGCCACCCTCGCGACCGATGCCGGAGTCTTTCATCCCGCCGAACGGAGCGCGCAGGTCGCGGACGAAGAAGCAGTTGACCCACATCGTGCCGGTGCGGACCTCGCGGGCGACCCGGTGCGCGGTGTTGAGGTTGGAGGTCCACACCATCCCGGCCAGGCCGTAGCGGTTGGCGTTGGCCAGGTGGATCGCCTCGTCGACGGTGTCGAACGGGATGACGACCTGCACCGGGCCGAAGATCTCCTCCTGGGCGATCCGCCAGGAGTTGTCGACGTCGGCGAACACGGTGGGGGCGACGTAGTTGCCGGCGGCGAGCGCGCCGTCGGTGACCCGGTGGCCGCCGGTCATGAGCTTGCCGCCCTCGGCCTGGCCGAGCTCGACGTAGGACATCACCTTCTCGAGGTGCTCGGTGGAGACCAGCGGACCGACCTGGGTAGCCGCCTCGCGAGGGTCGCCGACGACGAGCGCCTCGGCCGCCGCGACGTAGCGCTCGAGGAACTCCGCGTAGACCTCGCGCTGCACCAGCAGGCGCGACCCGGCGAGGCAGACCTCCCCCTGGTTGCGGAAGATGCCGTCGATGGTGCCCTTGATCGCGAGATCCAGGTCAGCGTCGGCCATGACGATGCTCGCGCTCTTGCCGCCGAGCTCGAAGGAGACCCGCTTGAGGGTCTTCGCCGCGTTGCCCATGATGATGCGGCCGGTCGCGCTCTCCCCGGTGAAGGTCACCAGGTCGACGCCGGGGTGCGTGGTGAGCCGCTCGCCGGCGGCGTCGGGGCCGAAGCCCTGCACGACGTTGAAGACGCCCTCGGGCATGCCCGCCTCGGCGAAGCACTCCGCGAGGAGCGAGGCCGTCACCGGCGACTGCTCGGCCGGCTTGAGCACCACCGTGTTGCCGAAGGCGAGCGCCGCGGCGACCTTCCACGACTCCAGCATCATCGGGAAGTTCCACGGCGAGATGCAGGCCGAGACCCCGACCGGCTCGCGCAGCGTGTAGGTGAGCACCTTGTCCCATGGCTTCGGGAACGCCTCCGTGTGCGACTGCTCGGCGTAGTCGGCGAAGAACCGGAAGTTCTGCGCCGTACGCGGCACGTCCTTGGTGCGGCACTCGCTGATCGGCTTGCCCATGTCGCGGGTCTCCCACGACGCGAGCTCCTCGAGCCGCGACTCGATGGCGTCGGCCGCACGGTAGATGATCGCGCGACGCTGCGCCGGACTCATCCGTGGCCAGGGGCCGTCGTCGAAGGCGCAACGTGCGGCCTCGACCGCGAATTCGGCGTCGGCCGCGGATCCCTCGGCGACCGTGGCGACGACGGCGTTGTCGATCGGGGAGATCGAGTCGAACGTCTTCCCGTCGAGCGAGTCGACGAACGTGCCGTCGATGAAGTGGCGGACGGCGAGGGGCTCGGTCATGACTGGTCTCCTGTCTGCGGTGCGCGTGCCTCGGAGAACGGGACGCCGCCGATTCCCCACTCGTCCGCGGTGATCTCGTAGAGGGCTACCCGGATCCGGTCCTTGGGCGTGCCGATGGAGTCGTGCATCGCCTCGGTGAGGGCCGCGATGAGTGCGTGCTTCTGCTCGATCGTGCGACCTTGCACCAGCGTCACCTGGATCAGTGGCATGCGTATCCCTCTCAGCGACAGGCGATCTCGACGGAACCCAGACGGTCGAACCGCGCGACCACGGTGTCGCCGGGGGACACGGCGATGGCCTCGGTCATGCCGCCGGCCATGACGACGTGACCGGCCTCCAGGCCCTGGCCACGCCTCGCCAGCGCCCGCACGAGCCAGGCCACGGCAGAGGCCGGGTGGCCCATCACCGATGCCCCGGCGGCCGTCGCGACGAGCTGGCCGTTCTTCTCCAGCACGCAGCCGGTGAGGCGCAGGTCGAGGCCGTAGGGGTCGAGCGCCGTGCCACCCAGGACGAATCCGGCGGAGGAGGCGTTGTCGGCCGTCACGTCGTTGAAGGTGAACTTGTAGCCGGCGTAGCGCGAGTCGAGGACGTCGACGGCACCGAAGACCGCCTCGGTCGCCGACAGCACGTGCGCGGCGGTGACGTTCGGACCCTCGAGGTCGCGACCGAGCAGGAACGCGATCTCGGGCTCGACCCGCGGCTGGATGTAGCGGTCGCAGTGCAGCGTGGCACCGGTGTCGATGGCCATGTCGGCGGTGAGCCAGCCGTAGAGCGGACGGTCGACGTTCATCTGCTTCTGCTTGGCCGTGCTGGTGAGCCCGAGCTTGGCGCCCACGATCGCGTGCCCGGCGTCGACCCGCGCCTTCACGACCGCCTCCTGCACCAGCAGCGCGGTGTCCTCGTCGAGCTCCATCGAGTCGGTGAGGGGTGCGGTGCCCGCCCGGTCACGAACGGCCCCGAGGAGGCGGTCGACGAACGGGGCAAGATCGCCGCTCATGCCGTGACCTCCTGTGCCGCGTGCTTCTGCGCGAGCTCCACCGCGACGTCGATGATCATGTCCTCCTGGCCGCCCACCACCTTGCGGCGGCCGAGCTCGAGCAGGATCTCGGCCTGCGAGACCCCGTAACGCTCGGCGGCGCGCTGCGCGTGCAGCAGGAAGGAGCCGTAGACCCCGGCGTACCCGAGCAGCAGCCCGGCCCGGTCGACCACCTGCTGGCGCGGCATGAGCGGCCGGGTGACCTCCTCGGCGACGTCCATGAGCGCGAGCGGGTCGACGCCGCTGATGATCCCGTTCTTCTCGCACACCGCCGCAAGGATCTCGGTCGGGCAGTTACCTGCTCCCGCCCCGAGTCCGGCGCTGGTGCCGTCGAGGTTCCTGGCCCCCTCCTCGTACGCCGCGATCGAGTTCGCGACGGCGAGCGAGAGGTTCTGGTGGGCGTGCACGCCCAGCGGGACGTCGAGACCGCCGACCAGCTCGGCCACCCGGGCCCGCACGTCGTTGGTCGTCATCGCGCCGGCGGAGTCGGCCATGTACACCGTGTCGGAGCCGTAGGCCTGAAGCAGCCGTGCCTGCTCGAGCAGCCCCTTCGGTGAGTTCATGTGCGACATCATCAGGAAGCCGACTGCCTCCATGCCGAGGTCCTTCGCGGCCTTGATGTGCTGCTCGGTGATGTCGGCCTCGGTGCAGTGCACCGCGATGCGCACGACGTTCACCCCGAGGTCGCGCACGCGGCGCAGCTCGTCGACGGTGCCGATGCCGGGCACGAGCAGCACTGCGATGTCGGCGTTCGTGGTCGCGTTGACGGCCGCCTCGACGAGCTTCATCTCGTCGACCTTGCTGAAGCCGTAGTTGAACGACGATCCGCCGAGCCCGTCGCCGTGGGTCACCTCGATGACCTGGACGCCGGCGGCGTCGAGGCCCTTCACCACAGCGACGACCTGGTCCTCCGTGTACTGGTGCGAGACGGCGTGCGATCCGTCGCGCAGGGTCGAGTCGATGAGGCGGAAGTCGCGCTTCACCTCGGGCTGCGCTGCGGGGGCTTCGTGGACGGCGGTCATGCCGAGACCTCCTGGTGAGCGGCGATGGCCTCGCCGACCCGTACCGCGGCGGCGGTCATGATGTCGAGGTTGCCGGCGTACGTCGGCAGGTAGTCGCCGGCGCCCTCGACCTCGAGCAGGACGACGGAACGGAACGGCACGACGCCGCCGGGGGTGTTGAACGGCCCCTCCTCGATCAGGGGAGGCGACTTCAGGCGGTAGCCGGGCACGTACCTGGCCACCTCGGCCACCATCTGCACGATGGAGGCGACCACGGCATCGTGGTCGGTTCCCTCGGGCAGGGCGCAGAACACCGTGTTGCGCATGAGGATCGGCGGCTCGGCCGGGTTGAGCACGATGATCGCCTTGCCGATCTCGGCGCCGCCGACCTCGACCAGGGCCTGTCGCGTGGTGCGCGTGAACTCGTCGATGTTCTGGCGGGTCCCGGGGCCGGCCGACTTGCTCGACACGGCCGACACCATCTCGGCGTACGGCACGCGGGTCACCCTGCTGACCGCGGCGACCATCGGGGTCGTGGCCTGGCCGCCGCAGGTGACCATGTTGACGTTGGGCGCGTCGAGGTGCTCCTGGAGGTTGACCGCCGCGATCACCTTGGGGCCGCGTGCGGCCGGCGTGAGGTCGACCGCGCGGATCCCCAGCTCCTCGAGCACCTTGGCGTGACGCACGTGGGCGTACGCGCTCGTGGCGTC
>JANMMN010000368.1:0-16998 GCA_031373405.1 Actinomycetes bacterium | reverse complement strand
CCGGGGTCGCGCTCTTCGACGCCGACACCCCTGACGGCGGCGCGCTCGTCGTGAAGGTCTTCGGCCGGGATGCCTGGGACGGGCAGTTCCTCGCCTCGATCTGGACCGCGATGTGGCGGCGTGGGGAGCGACCGCGCCTGGGGACCGGGCGCCTCGCGCGCGTCGAGCACGAGGCCGTCGCCACGCTCATGGCCGAGCGCGCCGGAGTGCCCGTCCTCCCTGTCGTCGCCGTGGGTCGCTCCATCGACGGGGACGCGCTGCTCGTCACCGCGGCGACGGGGCGCCCGTTCGCCCACCTGGCGCCCGACGCGATCGACGACGCGTTGCTGCGCTCGACCTGGACCACGTTGTCGGACCTGCACCGGCTCGGCATCGCGCACGGTCGCATCGACGGCGAGCGCATCGTGCTGCGCCTTGACGGGACCGCAGCCCTCGCGGACTTCGGCGAGGCGACCGTTGCGGCGACGTTCGGCGACCTGATGACCGACCGGGCGAGACTGCTCGTGACCACCGCGCTCGCGACCGACCAGGACCGTGCCGTGGCCGCCGCCAGCGCCGTGATCGGTCCCGCCGGGCTGGTCGAGCTGTTGCCCTACCTGCAGCCGGCCGTGCTCGGACGCTCCACCCGCCGGGTGCTCGCTGAAGGCGATTGGAGCCTCACCGACCTCGTCGGTGCGGCCGTGGCCGCCGCCGGAGTGGAGCAGCCGAAGCCCCTACGGATCCAGCGGGTCACGCTGCGATCTGTCGCCACGATGCTGCTCCTGGCGGGCGTCACCTACTTCGTCATCAGCAAGCTGGTGAACGTCGACCTCGAAGCGATCTGGGGGGAGATCGCCAACGCGGACACGGTCTGGCTCGTAGCCGCACTTCTGCTGGCACCAGTCGTGCAGGTCTCGATGTCGGCCTCGACGATGGGCGCCTCGATCGCGCCGCTGCGGTTCTTCCCGGTGCTGATGCTCCAGTACGCGGTTCAGTTCATCGCGCTCACGCTGCCGTCCACGGCTGCTCGGCTCGCGCTCGAGGTGCGCTTCTTCGAAAGGTTCGGGATTGCTCCTGGCGCCGCACTGTCGATGGGTGTCATCGACAGCCTGAGCGGGTTCGTCGTGCAGATCGCCGTGATCCTGCTCATCACACTGTCGAGCCTGCCCGGCCTGACCTCGAGCATCGTGACGGACTCCTCGAGCACGGACCAGGCCTCGACCGACTCCGGCCCCGGCCTGGTGGCGCTCGTCCTCGTCCTCGTGGTCATCGGCCTGCTCACCGCCGTCGTCGTACCCCGGTTGCGCCACCGCCTGCTCACGGCCATCCCGCGAGCCCGGGACGCGGTCCGTGACCAGCTCGGGGAGGTGCGCGGCGCGATGACCGTGCTGCGCCGACCGTCGAAGGTGACTCAGATGCTGGGCGGCAACCTCGGTGCCCAGGTGCTGCAGGCGATCGTCCTCGGCCTGTGCCTCCAGGCCTTCGGGGCCGATGCGCACCTCGCCCAGCTGATCCTCATCAACACCCTCGTCAGCCTGTTCGCCGGCCTGATGCCGGTGCCGGGCGGGATGGGAGTCGCCGAGGCCGGCTACACCGCCGGGCTGCAGGCCATCGGCGTCCCCAGCGCGATCGCGGTCTCGACCGCCATCACCTTCCGCCTGGTGACGTTCTACCTGCCGCCGTTGTGGGGCGGCTTCTCGATGCGCTGGCTGCGCCGCCACTCCTACGTCTGACGGTCACACCTCTCGGCCAGCCCGGACGGACCGCAGGTCGACGGGGGTCTGCTCGACGGGCACCCAGCCCTGCGACGGGTGGCAGCGCAGCACTCGCCCCGACCCCGGGTCGACGACGGTGAGCGCGATCCACTCGCCCATCACCAGCCGCGCGACCTGCGGTGCTCGAGCCAGCACCGCATCGACCGCCGCGGGTGTCGCACAGACGACCGCCAGGAGACGGACCGGCTCGTGCACCGGGGACTCGCGCCACTGCCCGTCGACCGGGGCGTGCACGGAGACGGCCTGCCACGGCAGCCCGACACGAAGATCGCCGCGCGCGCCCGTGAGGACGCCCGACAGGGGTGCTGCGTGCCCGTCCGGGGGCGCGAGCACGTTGTGCGTGGTCTTGTCACCCGCGCCGAACCGCACCGGGTCGACGGTGGAGAACCAGTACTGCGCGTTGATCCACTGCGCGACGACGAGCGGACCGGTGAGCATCCCCTCGAGCGCGGCCCCGTCGGGATCGAGGTCGGGACGGTAGGACTGCAGGAACACGCGCCCGTCAAGATCGAGCCCCGTGGTCAGAGAGCGGGGGCCGATGACGATCGCGGCGTTGCGCGCCAGACCCCACTCGGGTCGCGGCTGCGCCCAGTCGGCCGCGCGCCGGTCGAGGTGCCGGCGTACGGCGCCGAGCCGACGGCTGCGAGGGGCACCCGGCAGCGTGTCGACGCGCTCGAGCGCCACGGCGTCCGCGGCGCGGCACAGGTCCTGCTCGAACCGCTCGAGCCGCGGCACGACCGAGGCCGGGACCAGCTCGCGGTCGAGGACCGTCACCCGGTCGCGGGTCGTGTCGTGCAGCGCGGCCACGAACCAGGTCTCCGCGGGGATCGTGATCCCTGCATCGGTGAGGCCAGCACGGATCCGCGGGTCGTTGAGCAGCTGCGCGAGCATGCGGGCGCTGACGTCACCGGCCTGGCCGCCGCACGCGCCGCAGTCGTACGCCGCCAGGTGCGGATTGTTCTGCGCCGAGCCGCCGTGCCCGCACAGCACCACGAGCGGCGCCGGGTCCAGCAGCCCGGTTCCGCGCAGCACATCACCAGCGAGGCTGACGGCCTCCGCCACGCTGAACGCGCCACCGTCGAGGTCTCCGTCGGCCTGCACCAGACCAAGAGCCCCGCGCTCCGGCGCTCCGGCGACCGCGCGCGCCCGGGAGCTCAGTCGATCCCACAGGGCTGGGAATGCCGTGCGCAGCAACGAGATCGGGCCGACGATCCACCCCGCGCCCTCGGCGAGGGCGAACGGGGCGACGGGCCGGGACTCGACCGCGCTCGCCGACTCGTGGACGTCGACCGACGCCCAGGCGGCCCGACCGGTCGTGCCTGCCGTCTCGTGCACAGTGTGGCTCGGACGCATGATGGCCGGGCAACGTTCGGTCGTGGCCCCGTCGGGTGACACGTGGGTCACGGGCACACCGAAGAAGCCGGCGTGGCCTATGGACCCCCCGGGGCCGAGCTACACCAGGTGTGGGCGGCGGCGCTCGGACCGGACGTCGATGCAGGTGACGAGCTGGGCGTCCGGGCCACCCGGCTGGTGAGCCGAGCCGCTGACGTCGACGAGCTCGCGGGCACGGGTGGCCAGCTCGTGGAGCACCGGAGTGCGGTGAGCGTCCTCCCACGCCATGACGCGCAGCAGGCCAGCTCCCGCGGCGTCGACAGCATCGACCGCTCCGAGCAGCGACCGCGCCTCGTCGACGCCCAGCCCGGACAGCTCCACGTCGGCCGCGCTCGCCGCCCTCGCCAAGGCAGGCGCCCGGTCGACCGGCTCGGGGTCCAGGGCAGCACCGTCGGCGTCGACGAGCCCCGGTGCGACGGCGTCGAGCACGACGCTCTGCAGCGTCAGCCGGACGGCGACGGCGTCGAGGAGGTCGGCCGTCGCATCGGCACCGACGCGCACCGGCACTCCGTAGCGGTCCCGCCAGGCCAGGTGCCCGGTCCAGCCGGCCCGGGCGCTGATCAACCGTGCCAGCAGGGGCACGCGATCGGCGTCGGGCACCCCGAGGTGGTCGAGCAGCACGCAGACCGCAGCCGCGGGATCCTCCGGCAGCGCGGCCACGGCCGGGCCAGCCCCACGTACCCGCAGTGCTCGGTCCAGCGCACCGGCGTCCGCGCGCAGGGCAGCCCACGGCCCCACCGGCGAGGGCCACGCCGTCGATCCCAGCGCTCGGGCCAGCAGGAGGTCGCCGACCGCGTCGGCCCGCTCCGCGAGCCTCGTGCCGCGCGGACCGGTCGCCGCCAGCCGCTCCCCGGGGGTCAGCGTCGTCGGGCGCACGACCGGCCCGGTCGCCACCAGCTCGAGCCCCAGCCGATCCAAGGCGACTCCCGCGGCCGTCACCTCGGACGCCGTCGGCTCGTCTCCGACCAGCAGCCGGACGGCGGTGCCGGGCTCGGCGTGGACGCCCGCAGCCAGCAGGGCCTGCTCGATGTTGGGCACCGTGACGGTGCCCGCTGCCACCGCGCGACGCAGCCAGGCCGCGTCCGGCCCGGGGGCGCTTCCCCAGGACGCGGACGCCACCGCGAGCGCGTCGCGGAACCCCAGGGTCTCGAGACCGGCCAGCGGGCTCGAGGCCACGAACGACCCCAGCGGCCACACGGGTCCCACCACACCTGATGCCACCAGCACCGACGCCCGGATCTCCTTGAGCCGGGCCGGGCCAGGCAGCTCCGAGCCGGTCGGCCAGCCGCGCAGATCGAGCTGGTGCGCCCGCGCCAGGATCCCGGCCGGACCGCCCGCGGGCAGCGACGTCCGCGCGACGGCGGCCGACAACCTCGGAGCCGAGCCCGAGGCGAGCGCGCGGTCCAGGCGCCAACCGGCGATGCCCACGGCCAGCAGCAGCGCCACGACGACGAGCAGCAGCGGCGCCGTGGCGGAGCCCCAGCCCGCAGGTCCGCCCAGGTGGACCTCGACCGCGGTCGTCAGCGCGCGCAGCCCGAGCACGTACGCCGCGGCCGACGACACGACGGCGAGAGTCGCGAGGCGGGAGGCGCGCGACCCGTGCTGCGCCTCGCGAGCAGCCCGAAGGGCAACGGCCGTCGCGACGATGGCCACGGCGAGCGGCACCAGTGCGGCAGGTCCCTCGACGAGTGCGACGCCCCATGGGCCGGGCACCACGGCGAGCGCGACGACGAGAAGCGTGGCGGCCAGCGCGTCACCGACCCGCGCGAGAGACCGGGACGGCGACCCGGTCGCGACGGCACCCTCGGATCGCATCCGCTGCACGGCACCGCCGGCGCCGAGGAACAGCGACGCCTTCCACAGGCCGTGCCCGACGACGTGAGCGAGCACGGCCGCGGGCAGACCGAGGGCCGCCTGCACGCCGACGTAGCCCATCTGGGCCGACGTGGACGCGGCGAGCCGGCCCTTGACGTCCGGACGGGTGCGCAGCTGAGCCGTGCAGAGCACCGCGGTCGCCGCCGCGAGCCTGAGGAGCAGGCCACGGGCGACCCACGAGGCCGAGAGCAAGGGCCAGAGCAGCAGCGCGAGGAGGCCGACCCCGTTGACCAGCCCGGCGTGCAGCAGGGCGCTCACGGGTGAGGGGGCCGCGGCGGTCTCCGGCAGCCACCGGTGTGCCGGCACGAGCGCGCTGCGGACCGCGCCGGCCAGGACCACGAGCACCGCAGCGAGGGTGACGACGAGCGGGTCGGCGGCGGGGAGCACGTCGTCCAGCGCCTCGACGTCCCACGTGCCGAGGCCGAGCCCCACGACCAGCACACCCGCCCAGAGCAGGGCGTCGCCCACGAGTAGCCGACGTCGAACGACCCCGGCGGCTGCCTGCGCGGCCGCGGTGCCCGAGTGCGCGACCAGCGCGGAGATCGCCAGCCCGCCGACGGTCCAGCCCACGGCGAGCACGGGGAGGCTCGCGGCGCTGACGGCGAGGGCGAGGGCCAGAACGGCCACGACCTCGAGCGCGGCGAACCGCGCGAGCCGAGGCTGGCCCTCGAGGTTGCGCACCGCGTACGAGGCCACCATCACGCCGACGCCGGACACCAGGAGCAGGAGCAGGCCGGGCACCAGTCCCAGCCGAATGCCGAGCGTGAGGTCTCCCCCTGCACCGAGGTCGAGGACGGCAGCGGTCCACGCGCTGGGAGCACCGGCGACGACCCCGCTCAGGAGGCCGACGAGGACGAGCAGGGCGAAGGCCAGCAAGGTCGCGCGGGCGACGCGGAGGAGCAACATGAGAACGACAATACATGAACTGTCGTTCCGTAGTCGATATCGGTGGCGGCATCCGGCACGATGCGATCGTGGGCGCAGCGCGGGAGACCGAACCGACGGCCACGCCCATGCGCTCGTGGACCGTGCTCACCAACCACGGACGGATGCTCCTGCTCGTGGCGCGCGACCCTGAGGCCCGGGTGCGCGACCTCGCCGACGCAGCGGGGATCACCGAGCGCGCAGCGCAGTCGATCCTCGGCGACCTCGAGCAGTCCGGCTACCTCACCCGCGTGCGCACCGGCCGTCGCAACAGCTACGTCGTTCACCGCGAGCAGCCGTTCCGTCACCCGGCCGAGGCCGACCACGACGTCGGCGAGCTGCTCGGGTTGTTCACCCACGAACAATCGGCACCGCCGACCGCAACCTGACGGGCGCCCCGGCGTGCTTCGTGGCTGCTCGTGCCACGAGCACCGACAACGCAGAAGGCCGCCCCGGGATCACTCCCGGAACGGCCTCCTCCAGTCTCCCCTCGAGACGCTTACGTGACCGTGAAGCAGTCGCGACCGCGCAGCCCCTTCGCCATCGCGGTCGAGTCGACGGTGATCTTGCTGTCGTCGGCGACCTTCACCAGGATCAGGCAGTAGGTGGCCGGGGCGCTGTCCTTGGCGATGGCGATCGAGCCCTGCCAGTTGCTCACGACCTTGCTCTTGCCCACGAGGCGCGCCGTCGCGACGAAGCTCGTGGCGGTGTCGATGCCCGCGGTGCGCTTGACCACGACGACCTTGACGGACTTCGGGTCGAACTTCTTGTCGAAGTCCTTGACCTGCACGCGGAACTTCACCGACGTGGCGGCCTTGGAGGCGTCGACGGTCGACGGACCGACGAGAGCGAGGGCGCTGATGACGAACTTGGCCTTGGGTGCGGGCTTCGCAGCGGCCGAGCTCACGGCGATCGGCGCGATGACGAGCGCGGAGGCGACGGCGGTGGCAGCCAGGGTGCGGGCGAGACGCATCTGGGGGTCCTTCCAAGCGGAGCATGAGGCGCGAACGCCCGGTCACGGGAGGAACGCGCGGGCTGGATCGGGCGTTACGTCCGGAACGTCGCGAGTCACTCGCCCGGAGCAGTGCCGAGCACGGATTCGACGCTCCTGTGACATGACGCACCCTGCACGACACGGAAAGTAGTCGGGTGATGACAGCCTTCGAGGCGCGACGGCCGTCGGTGTGCAGATGCGCTGCGACCCGACGATCGCCTCCGCAGCTCGTCACGGTATGTACTGAGCCGAACACTGAGAGCAACACGCCGACGTCGGGTGAATGCACGGGGAGGACCACCCTTTCGGCGCACCATGATCGCGAGCAGACGACCGACATCTGTTGTGTGAGATTCAGGAGGTGGTTGCCGTGACGACGCAGACGCGCACCCGGGTGACGGGCGAGGTGATGGACCTGTTGCGCCAGGGGGTCCCGTTGACCCTGCTGATCGACCTTGCCGACCCGTTCGGTCCGCACTCCGACGAGCTGTTCGTCCTCGAGGGTTCGGCCGCCTGAGCGCCGGGAAGGCAAAGATTTCATCAGCACCACGAGGTCGGTGTATTCTCGGCCCGCACCATGCGCCGCTAGCTCAACTGGCAGAGCAGTGGACTCTTAATCCGCGGGTTGGGGGTTCAAGTCCTACGCGGCGTACTGGTGGAGAGGCCCGGTCTTCGGACCGGGCCTCTTCCTTGTCTACGGCGCGGACGTCTGTGTCCTGCTGCGCACGTCGCCGCGCGGGCTCACGCTCCACCGACCTCGGACCCGACCAGGCCACCGCGCAGCAACGTGGCCGAGCCGCCGAGCCTCGCCTCGGTGGTGACCACGACCCAGCCGGACGCGTCGGTCACTCCTGTCACCAGCTCACGCCCGGCCGGCGAGCGCGCGAACGCCGCAGTGAGCACCACGACGTCTCCCGACGTGACTGGTCCCGGGGCCGCACCGGTGAGCGACACGAGCGACACGTCCGCGGCCGCGGCGAGCCGACGGGCGACGGCCTGCGCAAGGCCACTCTGCCCGGCCTCGTCGTCGTCTCCCACGCGGCACAGGATGCGAGCCACGGGGGCAGCCCCGGGATGAACCACGAGGACGGGGGCGGGGCAGCGCACGGACAGTCCGGACGCCACAGGGCTGTGGAACCCGCCGCCGAGCCGGAGCGGCAGCATCCCCTGGACGAGCACCGCCGAGACCTCGAGCTCGCTGGCGGCCGCACGCAGGGCGGACGTGACCGAGAGGTCGAGCCGGACGGCTGAGGAGGCCTCGCCGCCGAGCTCCTCGACCGTCTCGGCCGCGAGGTTCGTGAGCTGCTGGCTCTCCCCCAGCGTGTCGGAGCCACCGAGGTGCACCCGGACGATCTGCACGGTGCCGCTGTCGGCCTCGGCGAGCAGCGACGCGATCCGCAGGAGAGGCCCTGAGGCATCCGGTAGCCCGACCAGCACGCGCCGTCCCACCGGGGCCCGCTCCGACACCGGCGTCGGCACCCGGGCAGCGGCGTACGTCGTGATCGCGGTCGACACGACGAGCGAGACCACCACCACCACCAGGACGGCGTTGACGACGTCGTCGCCGTAGAGCCCCAGGGACAGGCCGACGTACGTCGCGGCCAGGGTGGCTGCCGCCTGCGGCGTGGTGAGTCCGACCACGAGCCAGCGCTCCGGCCAGGTCCAGCCCTGCAGCCGACCGGCGATGACCGCCGCCAGGATCTTGCCGCCCATCACCGCGGTCAGGAACTACGCGGCGAGCACGAGGGTGGAGAGCTGGGCGAGCACCGAAGGCGCGATGAGCAGCCCGACGGAGACCAGGAAGAAGGGCACCAGCAAGGTCGAGCCGACGAACTCGAGGCGATCGGCCAGTGCGCCGTCGCGCGGCACGAGGCGGTTGACGCCCAGGCCGGCGAAGAAGGCACCGACGATCGCGTCGACCCCGAGGCCCTCCGCCAGCACCCCCGCCGAATAGCACGCAGCCACGGCGAACAGGAACCGAAGCGAACCGGACCGCCCCGGGCCGCGGAACCACCAGCGGCCGAGCAGGGGCAGCGCCAGGAAGGAGTACGCGGCCAGGGTCGAGAGCCCGATCACGAGGCTGAGCATGGCCTGCCATCCGGACGCGTCGGTGCCCACCACGGTGGAGACGTAGGCCAGGACACCCAGCGCGAGAGTGTCTGTGATGACCGTGCCGGCGACCGCGGTGGTGACGGGGCGGGTGCCCGTCAGCCCGAACCGCTGAGCGATCGGATAGCTGACGAGGGTGTGCGACGCCCAGAACGAGGCGATCAGGATGGCGGCGGCGCCGGTGAACCCGGCACGGACGGAGCCGACCAGCCCCAGCGCCATCGGCAGAGCGAAGGTCAGCACACCGAACACCAGCGCCCTGGTGCGGATCCGGGCGAAGAGCACCAGGTCGAGCTCGAGACCCGCGAGGAACATCAGGAAGAGCAGACCGAGCGCACCGAGCGCGTCAACAGTCCCCGGATCCTCACCCGTGAGTCCCAGCCCGGTGGGGCCGATGAGGAATCCGCCGAGGATGAGTCCGATCAGCCCGGGGAGCCGGATGCGACCGGCGAGCAGGGGCCCGACCATCACCACGAGCACCACGAGGAGAAACTGCCCGGTCGACGAGTGCAGAGCCTCGGTGAGGCGCTCCAGCGTGGTCATGCCGGATGCTCCCACACAGCGATCGCGCAGGAAGGATGCCGGGTCAGCTGATCACGCCGTCACTCCGAGCGGGATCGAGACACCGAGCCCGCCGCGGGTGGCACCACCGAAGCGCTCGATTTCGCCGGCGAGGTCGAGCGGGCGGTTGCGCGACCGGCCTTCGAGGATCGCGTCGTCCAGCAGGGAAGCCGGCACCAGCCAGCTCACCTCGAACTCGATGCCGTCCGGGTCGTGGGCGTAGAGCGCCTTCGTCGTCGAGTGGTCGGTGGACCCGACGAGAGCATCGAGCTCGAGCAGTCGACCCTGGATCCGGTCGAGCTCGTCGAGCGTGTCGACCTCCCAGGCGAGGTGATAGAGCCCGACACTCGTCCGCCCGGCGCCCGAGGGACCGGCGTCCGCACCGACCTGGAACAGCCCGAGATCGTGGTCGTTGGAGCTGCCGGAGGCCTGGAGGAAGGCGTGGCCAGGAACCGCCATGGCGACGCGGAAGCCGAGCGCCTCGGCGTAGAAGGCGACGCTGCGCTCGACGTCGCGGACGTACAGGACGGCGTGGTTGAGCCGGGTCACGGGCATGGCGGATCCTCTCGTCGGTGCATCAGTCGACCGGGTCGAGCACGGCCCAGATCATCGGGATCTGCAGCGGCAGCCGCGCCCACCCCACCAGGGCCTTGCGCGAGGTGAGCCCCCGCTCGGCGGTCGCGCGGAGCGCGAACGTCAGGTTGGCGGGCCACACCGCGAGCAGGGTGGCGGCACTCGCCCGACCGGCCCACGGCCGACGCGCGAGAAGTCCGCAGGCGCAGACGATCTCGACGACGCCAGCCGCGCGGTTGAGCTGCTCCGGAACCGCATCGGGCATGAACTCCTCGAAGGCCTCCGGCTTCACCAGGTGCAACGCGCCCGAGGTGAGGAACAGCCCGACGACACCGAGCCGCAAGCCCGAGCGCACCGGGGACCGCCTCACGCGTGACGGCGTCGACGCAGGACACCGAGCCCGATGATCGCCACGACGATCCCCGCTGCGACGAGCACGCGATCGGGCTTGATGCCGCCGTACTCGTCGACGAAGACGCCCTTGATCTTCACGACCTGGCGCTGGGCGACGTGCTTCGGCGAGACGTAGTCCTGCAGGTCGTCGAGCCGGCCCGCGAGCCTGGCCCGGGTCGCATCGAGGTCGGACTCGATCTCGTCGAGCGATCGTGCGGACGCCGGGGCGCCGACGACCTCGGTCACGGAAGCATCAGTCACGCTCATGAGCCTACGCCGCGCGCACCCGCCGGTCGAAGCGAACGCGGCGACGCCGACAGCACCGGGTCACGCGCGCGGCGCGGCGACCACGAAGTCGGTCGACGTGGCGTCGGTGTGGTCGTCGAGCCCTGCCGTACGCCGCAGTCCTTGGGCGCCTCGCACCAGCAGGACGACCAGGAAGACGGCTGCGTTGGTGAGCACGATGGTCGTGCCCGACGGGATCTCGAGCTGGTAGGACAGGTACATCCCGACCCCACCGCACGCCGTGCCGATCGAGGTGGCCAGCCACAGCATCCGGCTGAAGGAGTCGGTCAGCATGCGGGCGACGACCGCCGGGATCACCAGCGTCGCGGCGACCAGGGTGACGCCGATGATCGACAGCGTCGCGAGGATCGACATGGAGAGCACCACCATGAGGACGGTGTCCATGAGCCCGACGTTGACGCCGGACACCCGTGCGACCTCGGGGTCGAACGTGGAGAACAACAGCTGGCGGTACAGCGCCACGAACACGATCACCGTGCCGAGGAACACCCCACCGAGCAGGAGCAGGTCGCTGGTGCGCACGCCGTTGATGCTGCCGAAGAGCAGGCTGTCGAAGGCCGGCCCCTTGGTGCCGAACTTGGTGAGCAGCGCGACACCGAGCGCGAACGACGCGGTCGTGACCACACCGATCGCGGCATCGGCGCCGATCTTGTGACGACGCACGACGGCGTTGATCGCGAGCGCGGACGCCAGCCCCCACAGCCCGGCACCGAGCACGATCGGCACGCCGAGCAAGGGCGCTGCGGCGTACCCGCCGAAGATGGCGTGGGAGAGGCCGTGGCCGATGTAGCTCATGCCGCGCAGGGTGATGAAGACGCCGATGAGCCCGCACAGGGCACCGGCCAGCAGGGCGGCGACCAGCCCGCGGATGAAGAACTGGTACTGGAACGGGTCGAGCAGCTGCTCGAGGATCGAGGTCACGGCGTGCTCCCCTGGCGAACCGACTCGGCTGCCATCGTGTCGACCACCACGGGGATCCCGAGGTGCTGCAGGATCTCCATCTGGGCACCGAAGACCGCCTCGACCACCGCGGGCACGATCACCTCACTCGGTGAGCCGCTGGCGATGACCCGCGTGCTCAGCGCGAGCAGGTGCGGCAGGTGAGCGGCCATGCCATTGAGGTCGTGGGTGGTCAGGACGATCGCGAGGCCGTCCTTGTTGAGGTCGTCGAGCAGGTGGAGCACCTCGTGCCGGGTCTGCACGTCGACCCCGGACGTGGGCTCGTCGAGCAGCAACAGGTCGGGCTGGCGCAGCAGCGCGCGGGCCAGGAACATCCGCTGCTGCTGGCCGCCGGAGAGCTCACGGATGTGGCGGTGCCCGAGGTCGGCGATCGAGAGCCGCTCGAGCACGTCGCTCACGGCCGTGCGCTCGGCCCGGGTCGGACGCGGGTTGAACCAGCGGCCGCGACGCGACATCAGCACGCAGTCCTCGACCGTCACGGGGAAGTTCCAATTGACCGTCTCGAGCTGGGGCACATAGCTCACGGCCACACCGGGTGCTCGGCGTACCTCACCGCGTTGCGGCTTCTCGACGCCGAGGAGCAGCTTGAGCAGGGAGGTCTTGCCCGAGCCGGACGGCCCGACGATCCCGGTGAACTGGCCGGGCAGTACCGAGTAGGACACGTCGACGAGCACCGGGCGATGGCCGTAGCCGAACGTGGCTCCGGACACCTCGACGAGCGGGACGGCGTTCACTGCGGATACTCCGCCGTGTCGGTCGTGACGTCGGCGACGTCGACGGCGTCGATCGCGGCGGTGGTGCCACCGAGCCCCGACACCATCGTGGCGAAGTTGTAGCGCATGAGGCCCAGCCACGAGTGCTCGCTGTCGCCGGGCGCTCCCGGCAGGTCGTCGTCGCGCAGGGTGTCCTCGTACCGTGCACCTGTCTCGGCCGCGATCTGCTCGAGCACCTTGGACGGGAACACCTCGGAGCCGAAGATGACCGGCACCTGCTGGGCCCGGACCTGGTCGACGAGCCGGGCGATCTCCTTAGGCTGCGGGTCCTCGAAGTTGGACGGCTGCACGGCTCCGATCACGTTCCAGCCGTAGCTCTTCGCGAAGTACGCGTAGGCGTCGTGGTAGGTCAGCAGGTCCTTGCCACCGGGGATGGTGGCCTGGTCCTTCTTCAGCGCGTCGGACAGGGCCGTGGCCTTGATGACGAACGCCGCATGGTTGGCCATGTAGTAGGAGGCGTTGCCCGGGTCGCGACGCACCATGACGTCCCTGATGACGTCGGCGTACTTGATCGCGTAGAGGGGGTCGGTCCACAGGTGCGGGTTGGGCTTGCCGTCCTCCTTCGGGAAGGAGAAGTCATAGATGTAGTCGGACTCCGGCAGCACCGCCTCGCCGATCCGCACGATCTCCGAGCCCGCCGAGGCGTTGGCCTCGGCCAGGGCGAAGGTCGGCTCCTCGAGCTGCAGCCCGTTGACCAGGACGATGTCAGCGCGCTCCATCGTGGCCGCGACCTGCGGCGGTGGCTCGAACGTGTGGCTGTTGGTGCCCTCGGGCACGACGCCGACGATGTCGGCCTTGTCGCCGATGATGTTGGCCGCGATCGACGTGATCGGCGCGACGGTCGACACGACCGTCAGCCGGTCATTGCCCGCCGACTCCGTTGCGGGCTGTGACGCCGGTGACCCGCAGGCAGCGAGGGAGAGGGCGGACACGAGCAGGACGGGAGCAACGAGGCGCGGCGAAGGGCGGGACACCGGACGATTCTATCGCCGAGATTTTGTTCTTGCGAACTAGTGGCGATAAGCACGGAATCCCGCCGGCCGCCACTCGGCGATCCGGCTAGCCTCGCGCTCGATGCCCGCGACCCCCATCCTCCGAGGAGACCGTCACCGATGAGCACCGACCGCTTGGTCCCTGGTGACCCCGCACCGCCGCTCGACCTCTCCGACGACACCGGTGTGCTGCACCGGTGGAAGGACCACGCCGGTGAGCGGGTCGTGCTCTACGTCTACCCCGCTGCCATGACGCCGGGATGCACCACGCAGGCCTGCGACTTCCGCGACTCCCTCGACGCGCTCGCCGCTGCGGGGATCACCGTGCTCGGCCTCTCCCCCGACCCGGCCGCGAAGCTCGCGGCGTTCCGCGAGCGCGACGGTCTCACCTTCCCGCTGCTCTCGGACCCGGAGCGGTCCGTGCTCACGGCGTACGCCGCCTACGGCGAGAAGCAGCTCTATGGCAAGACGGTGGTCGGGGTGATCCGCTCGACGTTCGTGGTCGATGTCGATGCGTCCGGCCACGCGAGCATCGAGCGAGCGATGTACAACGTCAAGGCCACCGGGCACGTGGCAAAGCTCCGCCGGGAGCTCGGAGTCTGAGCCGCGCTCAGTGCTCGAGGGCTCGACCGGCGGCGATCCAGTCCTGCGTACCGCCCGCGACGTTGACGGTGTCCCAGCCCTGCTCGTTGAGCCAGGAGACGACCTGACCGCTGCGAGCACCCACAGCGCACACGACGTACACCGTGCGGTCGCGCGGGATCTCCGCGACGCGCACCGGGAGGACCGACATCGGGATCGAGAGGGCGCCCGGCAGGTGGCCGGCGGCGAACTCGTGCGGCTCACGCACGTCGATGACGGTCGTCGCCGGGTCGGCGGCGACTGCACCGGCGAGGTCGCTGGTGGTCACGGTCGGGATCGAGGAGAGCACGAGAGACTCCAGGGCGGTCGGACGACGGCGAAGGCTGCGTTCAGGCTTCGGACGATCAGGGTCAGGCGAGGGAGAGAAAGAGCTTCTCCAGACGGGCGCGGTCCATCGGTGGCTCCTCGCCCCGGGACTCGGCCTCGATGCAGGCCTGCAGCCCGCACGACACGATGACGAAACCGGCCCGGTCCACCGCCTTCGACGCGGCCGAGAGCTGGGTGACGATGTCGGTGCAGTCGCGGCCCTGCTCGATCATGGCGAGAACACCATCGAGCTGACCGCGCGCTCGACGCAGCCGGGTGGCGACGGCGGCGGCGGACGCGTCATCCATCTGCATGGCGTACTCCTGGGTCCGAGGTGCGGGGGCAGCGCAGGTCACGATGCCATCAGCGGTGCCGAGCACGATCCCACCACGATCGGCGCGTCGGGGCGAGCCGCTGCCAGGGTGAGCAGCCCGCCGTTGAGGCTGGCCGAGTCCAGTCCGTACGCCGTGAGCACCCGGTGCGCGAGGTAGGAGCGGAATCCACTGGTGCACAGCACCCGGACCGGTCGCCCGGCTGCCGCCGAGAGCACCTCGCCGATCCGCTCGCGGAGCTCGGTGTGCGGGACGTTGAGCGAGCCGCCGAGGTGGCTCTCGTCGTGCTCGCTCGCGGAGCGGACGTCGAGCAGCAGCACCGAGCCGTCGAGGACCGAGTCGAGGTCGCCCGCCGACCACGTGCGCAGGGTGCCGTCGAGGACGTTCTGCGCCATGAATCCGGCCATGTTGACCGGGTCCTTCGCACTGCCGTACGGCGGTGCGTAGGCCAGCTCGAGCTCGGCCAGGTCGTCGACGTCGAACCCGGCCCGCAGCGCGACGGCGAGGATGTCGATGCGCTTGTCGACGCCGTCGTGACCCACCACCTGCGCACCGAGCAGTCGGCCGTCCGGAGCGAAGATCACCTTGAGGTGGATCGCCTCGGCACCGGGGTAGTAGCCGGCGTGGCTGCCCGGGTGGAGGTCGACCTCGAGGTGGTCGATGCCCGCAGCGGTCAGGCGCCGCGACGTCGGGCCGGTGACCGCGGCCGTGAGGTCGAAGACGCGCACGATCGCCGTACCGAGCACGGGTCGCGAGGCGACCTCGCGGCCGGCGATGGCATCGGCGGCCGTGCGTCCCTGCCGGTTCGCGGGACCCGCGAGCGGGGCGACGCCCGGCACGCCGGTGACCGCGTCGACGACCTGGGTCGCGTCCCCCACGGCCCAGATGTGCGGGTCGCTGGTCTGCTGCGACGGGGTGACGACGACGGCGCCGGACGGCGAGAGCTCGAGCCCAGCATCGCGGGCGAGCGTGGTCGCCGGGCGCACGCCGACCCCCAGCAGGACGACGTCGGCCGGGATGCGCGAACCGTCGGCCAGCACGACGTCGACGGCGTGCCCGTCGGTGCCGTCCTCCACCGAGGTGACAGCGGCACCCACGCGGACGTCGACGTGGTGCCGACGCAGCTCGGCCTCGACGAGGTGGGCCATCTCCGGGTCGATCGCCGGGAGCACCTGCGGTGCCAGCTCGACGAGGGTCACGTCCAGTCCGCGGTGGCGGAACGCCTCCACGGTCTCGAGCCCGATGAAGCCCGCTCCGACGACGACCGCGGTGCGGGCGCCCGAGGCGAGCAGGTGACGCAGTGCATCGGCGTCGGGAACCGTCCGGAGCGTGCGCACCTCGGGGCGGTCGAGCCCGGGCAGCGGCGGCACGATCGGGTCGGCACCGGTGGCCAGGACGAGCGCGTCGTAGCGCAGGTCGGACTCGACGTCCGCGAGGAGGTCGCGCACCCGGACCGACCGGTTGTCGCGGTCGATCGAGACGACCTCGTGGAGCACGCGCACGTCGAGGTCGAGCGACGCGCGCAGCGAGCCAGGGGTCTGCAGCAGCAGCGACGAGCGGTCCGCGATCTCCCCGGCGACGTGGTAGGGCAGACCGCAGTTGGCGAAGGACACGTACTCCCCGCGCTCGAGGACGACGATCTCCGCCGTCTCGTCGAGCCGACGCAACCGCGCCGCCGCCGACATGCCGCCGGCGACCCCGCCGACCACCACGACCCGCATGACCACTCCTCGCACCCGAGTCCACCATGTGGGCTCTCGTGAGTCCCATCATATACCCCCTGGGGTATCAGGTTGGGCATCGTGGCGGTGCACACGCGCGGCCGGTGGCAGGCTGCGGGCGTGCGACGACCGTGGCTCACCCGCAACCTCGTGGTGCTGACTCTCGTGTCGCTGACCCAGGACGCCGCGAGCGAGCTGATCTACCCCCTGCTCCCCCTGCTCGTGACCGGTGTGCTCGGCGCACCGCCGGTCGTGCTCGGTGTCGTCGAGGGCTGCGCCGAGGCCGCAGCCGGGATCTCGAAGTACGTCGCGGGGCGCTGGTCGGACTCGCGCTCCCGGCGTCCGTTCGTGACGGTCGGCTACGGGCTGGCCGCGCTCGGCAAGGTGATCG
>JANMMN010000087.1:0-14507 GCA_031373405.1 Actinomycetes bacterium | reverse complement strand
CGCGTCCAGGACGGTGCGCGCGCACGGCCCGGCCTGGTCCAGCAAGCTGGAGAAGGCGACCAGGCCGTAGCGGGAGACCCCGCCGTAGGTCGGCTTGACCCCGACGGTGCCGGTGACCGCCGCGGGCTGGCGGATCGAGCCGCCGGTGTCGGTGCCGATTGCCAGCGGAGCCTCGAAGGCCGCGACCGCTGCGGCCGAGCCGCCGCCCGAGCCGCCGGGGATGCGGTCGAGGTCCCACGGGTTGTGAGTCGGGCCGTAGGCCGAGTGCTCGGTCGAGGACCCCATCGCGAACTCGTCCATGTTGGTCTTGCCGAGGATCACGACTCCGGCCGCCTTGAGCCGCGCGGTGACGGTCGCGTCGTACGGCGGGCGCCAGCCCTCGAGGATCCGCGAGCCGCAGGTGGTCGGGATCCCCTTCTGCGTGAGGACGTCCTTGAGGGCCAGGGGTACGCCGGCCAACGGGGCCAGCGTGGCACCCGCGGCACGGGCCGCGTCGACGGCCGCCGCGGCGGCGAGGGCGCCCGCAGTGTCGACGTGCAGGAAGGCGTGCACCCGGTCGTCGACGGCGGCGATGCGATCGAGGTGCGCCTGCGCGACCTCGACGGCGCTGACCTCGCCGGAGGCGATAGCGACGGCGGTCTCGGCGGCAGTGAGGGAGATCAGGTCGGTGCCCACGTGCGCGGTCACTCCTCGTCGAGGATCCGCGGGACGCGGAACCGGTCGGACTCGACCGACGGGGCACCGGCGAGCGCCTCGGCGTTGGACAGCGACGGGCGGACGACGTCGGATCGGAACACATTCACCAGCGGCAGCGGGTGGCTGGTCGGCGGGATGTCGTCCGCGGCGACCTCCGCGACCTGCGCGACGGCGCCGAGGATCACACCGAGCTGCTCGGCATAGTGATCGAGGGAGTCGACTGGGACGTCGATGCGCGCCAGACGAGCCAGGTGCGCGACGTCCGCACGGCTGATCGCGGGGGTGTCGGACATGAGTGCCATCCTAGGGACCCGCCCGGATCCACCCGTCAGCCGAGTCGCGCCGAGACGGCGGACCTAGAAGTCGCTGATGACGTCGCTGCCGCCGACCACCCGGAGCCCGGAGCGTTCCGCCGGGCCCCGCACGGTGCGCTCGATCAGCCACTGGGTCGCCAGGTTCGACGCCATCGGGCGAGCCACCCGGTAGCCCTGGGCGACGTCACACCCCATGTCCCGCAGGGACTTCCATGCGGCAGACGTCTCGACCCCCTCGGCGACGACCGTGAGCCCGAGGCCGTGGGCGAACCCGACGATCGAGCGCACCATCGCCGGGTCGCCCTCGGCCTCGTCCAGCCGGCGCACGAAGGAACGGTCGATCTTGATCTCGGCGACCGGCAGCTGCTCGAGCAGCAACAGCGAGGAGTAGCCCGTGCCGAAGTCGTCGAGCGAGCTCTCGACCCCGAGCCCGGCGAGCTCGCGCAGGGTGGCCACGGCGCGGCCCGGGTCCTGCACGAGCACGCTCTCGGTCACCTCGAGGATGAGCGCGCTCGGCGGGAGGCCGTGACGGTCGAGCTGGGTGACCACGAGGGCCGCGAGGTCGGTCTCCTGCAGGTCGCGCATGCTCACGTTGATCGCGATCGGCACCTGGAGGCCCCGCTGCCACCAGGCCGAGGCCTGGGTCAGCGAGGCGTCGAGGACGTACTCGGTGAGCAGGTGGATGAGTCCCGTGCGCTCGGCCAGCGGGATGAAGTCGTCCGGTGGGATCAGGCCGCGCTCGGCATGCCGCCAGCGCACCAGCGCCTCGACCCCTACTACGGTGCCGTCGTCGAGACCCACCTTGGGCTGGTAGTGCAGCTCGAGGTGCCCGAGGTCGAGCGCCTCGCGCAGCGCCATCACGGTCCCGAGCCGGGTGGGCGAGTTGGGGTCGCGCGCGGCGTCGTACACCTCGATGCCGGTCTGCTCACCCTTCGCGACGTACATCGCGACGTCGGCGCGACGCATGAGCATCTCCACGTCGTCACCGTGCTGGGGCGAGATGGCGATGCCGATGCTCACGTCGATGTCCATGAGGACGCCCTCGAGCCGGACCGGCTCGGCGAGCGCCATCCGGATCCGTCCGGCGACGTCGATCGCGTCCGCCGGATGCACGATGTCGGGCAGCAGGACGCCGAACTCGTCACCGCCGAGACGAGCCACCGTGTCGCCGGGACGGACCGCACCCACGAGACGCCTGGCCACGACCTCGAGGAGCTGGTCGCCCGCCGGGTGGCCGAGGGTGTCGTTGACCTCCTTGAACCGGTCGAGGTCGAGGAGGAAGAGGCCGATGCCGGTGCCGTCGCGCCGTGCGTCGTCGAGCGCCGAGACAACCCTCGACTGCAGCAGCGTCCGGTTGGGCAGATCAGTGAGCGCGTCGTGCAGGGCCTGGCGCTCCTTGGCCCGCGAGACCGACGCCGTCTTGTAGACGGCGACGAGCGGGATCAGGAGCAGCGGCACCAGCTCCCAGGCGGAGGCTGCCATCGCGACGATGAAGGGCGAGACCGCGAGGACGGCCATCGTCGAGAAGGTGTAGTACCAGAAGTCCTCGGTGAACGACTCCCACCAGGTGCTGGTGTTGGTCTCGTAGGTGCCGGCGACGAGGAGCAGGTTGACCAGGTGGTAGGCGAGCCACGAGAGCACGACCCACACCACGTCGGACGGCTGGAACGCCGTGCGGCCCGACGTGGGGGTGGTCGCGACGCCCGCGACGTAGAGCACGCCCCACGCAGCCGTCACGCTGATGACGTACTGCCCGACGTTGAACAGCAGCTTCCAGATGTCCTTGCGCTGGATCATCTCGCTCATGAGGACCGCGGCCGCCGTGAGCAGCACCGCCGGGGAGTACCCCCAGAGGTAGAGCGCGGCGAAAGAGAACGCCGAGGAGATGGGCACGCCGTCCTGCGCGTACGTGTCCGAGGAGATGACCGGGCGGAGCTCTCCGAAGAACACCAGCGCCGCGATCAGCACCAGCGGCCAGCCCATGGCGACGACGTCGCCGTCGTCGAGCTTGACCAGCGCGAGGATCACGAGCGACCAGCCGATCCACACCGAGAGGTGCCAGGTCACGGCGAACATCGACCAGCGCAGCAGCGACGGTCGCTCGCGCGCTCCCATGGGTCCGCCCCTCGGTCGACGGGAGCGGCGGTTCGCGCCGGTTGCACGAGGACCGTCCCGTGTGATGCGTCGGCCGAACCCAGCGGTTCCTTGACCTCCACGGGCGGGGCAAATCCCGGTCGAGCGCTCAGTCCGTTGTCGGCACCACGGCGGCGAGGGCAGCCTCGGGACCCTGGGCGAGCAGCACCGCGAACCCCGCAGCGTCAAGGATCGGCCGGCCCAGCGACACAGCCTTGTCGAACTTCGAGCCGGGGTTGTCACCGACGACCACGAAGTCGGTCTTCTTCGACACCGACCCGACGACCTTCCCGCCGAGCTCCTGGATCGCGAGCGTGGCACCGTCGCGGGACCATCCTTCGACCGTGCCGGTCACGACCACGCTCAGCCCCTCGAGCGGCCGCGGCCCGGTCTGGAGCCGCTCCTCGGCAAGTGCGACGCCGGCCCGCCGCCACTTCTCCACGACCTCGCGGTGCCAGTCGACGGCGAACCAGTCGACCACCGCTTCGGCGATGGTGGGACCGACGCCGTCGACATGCGAGAGCTCCTCGACCGATGCGGCCGCGATGCGGTCGAGGTCTCCGAACTCGCGGGAGAGCGCCTGCGCCGCCGTCGGGCCGACGTGACGGATCGAGAGGGCGACGAGCACGCGCCAGAGCGGGCGTGCCTTGGCAGCCTCGAGCTCGAGGAGAAGCTTCTCGGCGTTGGCCGTCAGCGGGCGCTCACCCTCGCCGCCGTCACGGGTGAAGAACCGGCTGCGTCGCAGGGTCTCGCGGTCGAGCAGGAGCACGTCGCCCTCGTCGGCCACCAGGCCCTCGTCGAGCAACGCCATCGCCGCCTTGGCGCCGAGCCCTTCGATGTCGAGGGCGCCGCGGGAGGCGACGTGGAAGACCCGCTCGCGAAGCTGCGACGGGCAGGACCGGGTGTTGGGGCAGCGGATGTCGACGTCGCCCTCCTTCGACGGCGCCAGCGCTGTGCCGCAGGACGGACAGTCGGTCGGCATGACGAACGGGCGTTCGCTACCGGTGCGTTCCTCGACGACCGGGCCGAGCACCTCGGGGATGACGTCGCCTGCCTTGCGCAGGAAGACGAGGTCGCCGATCAGCACGCCCTTGCGGCGCACCTCCGCCTCGTTGTGCAGGGTCGCCATCGAGACGGTGGAGCCGGCGACCGTGACCGGCGCCATGACGGCGAACGGGGTCACCCGTCCGGTGCGGCCCACGTTGACCTCGATGTCGAGCAGCCGGGTGCGCACCACCTCGGGCGGGTACTTGTAGGCGATCGCCCAGCGCGGCGCCCGCGAGGTCGAACCCAGCCGCCCTTGCGTCGCGAGGTCGTCGACCTTGACGACCACACCGTCGATCTCGTGCTCGACGTCGTGGCGATGCTCGCCGTAGAGCTCGACGAACTCCAGCGCACCGGTGAGGTCGTCGACCACGCGAGCGCGCTCGCTGACCGGCAGCCCCCACCCCGCCAGTGCGGCGTACGCCTCGGACTGCCGGGCCGGCTCGTGCCCCTGCCACACGCCGATGCCGTGCACGACGAGCCGGAGCAGCACGAGCCGACGGGTCGCCCGGTCGAGGTCGGCCTGGAGCCGCGCGACGTTGGTGGCCCCGCGCTCGCGGGCGGACCCGAGCTCCTGCTCGCGACGGTCGACGCGCTGCCGCAACGTGCCCGCGCCGGCGTTGCGGGCGTTGGCGAACGGCGACCGACCCAGGTCGAGCATCTCGTTGTTGAGAGCGTCGAAGTCGGCGACGGGGAAGAACATCTCGCCGCGCACCTCGACCAGCTCGGGCACCGGGTGACCCGGCGAGGCCGTGAGGGTGCGCGGGATCGAGGGGATGAAGCGGGCGTTGTAGGTCACGTCCTCCCCTACCCGGCCGTCGCCGCGGGTCGCCAGGGACCGCAGCCGACCTCGCTCGTACACGAGGTCGACGGCGAGCCCGTCGACCTTCAGCTCGCACAGCAGCGGCGGGACGTGCCCGAGATCGCGCTCGACCCGCCCGGCCCACGCAGCCAGCTCCTCGGCGCTGAAGGCGTTGTCGAGACTGAGCATGCGCTGGAGGTGCTCGACCGGCTCGAACATCTCCGATCGCTCACCCCCCACGACGGCCGTGGGCGAGTCGGCCGAGACCAGCTCGGGGTGCGCCGACTCGAGCTCCTCGAGCTCGCGATAGATCGCGTCGTACTCGACGTCGGACAGGCTGGGCGCATCGTGGAGGTAGTAGAGCCGGCGTGCCTCCTCGACGAGCGCCGCGAGCTCGCGCCAGCGCACGGCCGGATCGACCCGGTCAGCCTCCGTCACGCTCGCCCTCCTCCTCCTCGCGCAACCCGCGCCCCACGGCACGCACCCCCTCGAGCACGGCGCGCACGTGCTGGGGTGATGCGCCAGCCAGCCCACAGGTCGGAGACACCAGCACCTGGCGCGCGAGGTCCTCCGGCCCGTGGCCGAGCCGATGGCCGAGGTCACGCACGACTGCGACGCTAGCGCGCACGTCCGACAGCACGGCATCGGTCGAGGGGAGCACGCCGGCGACCAGCAGGACGTCGGCTTCCCACAGCTCGCCGATCGCGTCGTCGTCGGCGCGGTCGTGCAGGAGCAGGTCGCTCGACACTGCATCGAAGCCCGCCCGTCGTAACAGGTCGTAGGGGGGCCGGCTCCCGCAGCAGTGCACTCCCGCGCCGGCCCCCGCCCCGTGGATCGCATCGACCAGGCTGCGGAAGGCGGCCCCCACGACCGGCTCGTCGATGCCTGCATAGCGGTTGAGGCCGCTCTGGGTGGGGATGGACCCGGCGAGCACGGCCGGGAGGGCCGGCTCGTCGAGCCACAGCGAGACGGCCGCCGACGGCAGGCGACGGCGTAGCCCGGCCACGTGCTCCGCCGCAGCCACCGTGAGGGCGGCGACGAGGTCTCGGGCAGCCCCGGGGTCGCGGACGGCACGCTCGCCGTGCCGCAGCTCGATCGAGGCCGTGAGAGTCCACGGACCCGCGAGCGATACCGCCACGGGACCCTCGTAGCCCGCCAGCGCCTCCTCCCAGGCGTCGAGGTCCTCGCCGAGCCACGACGAGGCACGCCGAGCCTCGCGACCCGGGGCATCGGCGAAGCGCCAGCCCGTCGGCGTGGTCTCGACGGCGAGGTCGGGGGCGACCGTGGCGAGCAGGCCCATGGTGCGCCCGACGAGGTCGGCACCCGGCCCGCGGGCCGGCAGCTCGGGGAGATGGGGGATCCCGTCCCCGGCGCTCATCGCCCCCACCACCGTGGCCACCGCATCACGCACGGACGTGCCCGGCATGGATCCGACCGTCGTGACGGTCGCGGGAATCAGGTGGTCGAGCACACCCGGAGGCTAGACGTACGCGGCTAGGGTCGCGGACGTGGGCGTGGTCACGGACGAGGTCGCTGGCCTGACCGCCGCTGCCCTCGCCGGGGCGCTGGGGGCCGACGTCGTCATCGGCGGCATCCCCGTCGCTCTCCCAGCCTGGACGCTCCTCGCTGCCGTCGGGGTGGGTGCGGTCAGCGGTGCCGCGTACGCCGCGAGGCGCGGGTTCGACGTCGTCGGAGTGCTGTTCCTCGCGGTCGCCGAGGGCCTCGGCGGCCTCCTGCTGCGCGACACCCTGCTGCAGACAGGTACGTCGATCGTGCTGCTGGACGGGCGCTACCTCCTGGTTGCCCTCGGGGCAGCCGTCATCGGCTTCTTCTTCGCCGGGCTCATCGACCGGCTCGAGGGCGTCATCCTCGTGCTCGACGCGCTCGCCCTCGGGTTCCTGTGCACGATCGGCGCGGTCGCTGCACTGAACATCGCGCTGAGCAGCGTGGTCGCGATCTTCATCGGCACACTGACGGCCGCAGGTGGGCTCGTGCTGCGCGACCTCCTCGCAGGCGACGCTCCCCGGGTGCTGCGTCCCGGCGTCTTCACCGCCGCCGCAGCCTTCCTCGGGGCGCTGACCTTCGTCCTGCTGGTGCAGACCGCCTCGATCGCCACCGGCCAGGCGCAGATCATCGCGATGCTGGTCGTCTTCGCCGTGCGCGTGCTCGCCGTCCGGCTCTCGTGGCGCACCCGGCCGGCGCAGGACCTCAGCGACCGGATCTGGGGTCTCTGGTCGCGCCGGGCCGCGGACGTGCGGGACGACGCGTGAGCACGCCCGTCTACGCCGTCATCGCGATCCCGTATGCGCTCGAGATGACCGCGGTCACCTTCGGTGCGCTGTCGGGTGCCTTGCACGCCACCCGCAAGGGACTCGACCCCGTGGGCGTGTTCACGATCGCGGTGCTCTGCGCCGTCGGCGGCGGCATCATCCGCGACGTCCTGCTCCAGGGCGGCGTCCCGGTCTTCCTGTCCACACCGGTCTACCTGAGCATCGCGGCGTTCGCCGCGGTCGTCGGCACCTTCCTCGCCGGGCTCGTGCGCGCAGCGCTGCCGGTGATCAACGTCGTCGACACGCTGCTGATCGGGCTGTGGGTCGTGCTCGGCGCCGAGAAGGCACTGCTCGTCGACCTCAACTACTCCACCGCGATCCTGCTCGGGGTCCTCACGGCGACCGGCGGTGGGCTCCTGCGCGACCTGCTGTGCAAAGAAGTGCCCTCGGTGGTGAGGGCCGGCGAGTGGTACGCCGCTGTCGCCATCATCGCCGCACTGATCTTCGTCACGCTCGTGGCGCTCGGTACGCCGATCGACGTCGCGGAGCTCGCCACCATCGTCGCCGCAGCACTGATCCGCTCCGGTGCGCTGCGGTTCGGTTGGCGCACGCCGACGGCGTACGACCACTGGGGGGATCTCGAGGCACGCGTGAGCGCCGGGCTCGCCACGATCCAGCTCTCGGCGGACGTGCGCGCACGCCGACGCAGCTGACGATTCGAGACTCCCCAGGGGCGAGCTCGGACCACCGTGGACACCCGACCGGATCAGCCGCGATTCCCCTGGTGTGCGGACCCCTCGTCGTCCACGAGCGACATCTGCCTGCTCGCTGCGCTGCGGGTCGACCGTGTGATGGTGGCCGAGCCGACGACGCGCGTGCCGTCGTAGACGACGACGGCCTGGCCGGGTGCGACACCGCGTACGCGGGCGCGCAGCGAGGCGACAAGCACGTCACCGTCAGCCTCCACCACGGCGTCGACCGGCTCGCCGTGCGCGCGGATCTGCACCTGACCCTCGACCGGTCCGGTCGGCGCGGCACCGCACCAGCGGACGCGCTCACCCTCGATGCGATCGATCTCGAGGAGCACGGGCGGCCCGACCATGACGGTCGAGCTGGCGACGTCGACGCCGACGACATAGCGCCGGGAGCCGTCCGGGGCCGGGTTGCCCAGGCCGAGTCCCCGACGCTGACCGACCGTGAAGGCGAAGGCACCTTCGTGGCGACCGACCGACGCGCCGGACTCGGCATCGACGATGTCACCAGGGGCGTCACCGATGCGCTTCCGCAGCCAGCCGGCGGTGTCGCCGTCGGGGACGAAGCAGATGTCGTGGCTGTCGGGCTTGTCGGCGACGAGCAAACCCCTGCGGGCGGCGTCCGCACGCACCTCCGACTTGAGCAGGCCCCCGAGGGGGAACATCGCTCCGGCGAGCTGACGTGCGTCGAGGACGCCCAGGACGTAGGACTGGTCCTTCGACGGGTCGACCGCGCGGTGCAGCTCGCGACCGTGCTCGGTCTCGACGATGCGCGCATAGTGGCCCGTGCTGACGGCATCGAAGCCGAGGGCGAGGGCACGGTCCAGGACGGCCGAGAACTTGATCCGCTCGTTGCAGCGCAGGCACGGGTTGGGCGTGCGCCCCGCGGCGTACTCGGCGACGAAGTCGTCGATGACGTCCTCGGCAAACTCCTCGGCGAGGTCCCAGACGTAGAACGCGATGCCGAGCACGTCGGCAACCCGGCGAGCGTCGCGCGCGTCCTCGAGCGTGCAGCAACCGCGCGCACCCGTGCGATGGCTCTGCGGGTCGCGAGCGAGCGCCAGATGGATGCCGACGACGTCGTGGCCCGCATCGACCGCACGAGCTGCGGCCACGGCCGAGTCGACCCCGCCGGACAGCGCAGCGACGACCCTCATCGCGAGACTCCGGCGCGCCGTGCCCGGGCCACGACCGCGGGCAGCGCCTCGAGGAACCGGTCGACGTCCTCGCGGCTGGAGGTGTGGCCCAGCGAGATGCGCAGGGAGCCGCGAGCGGTCACCGGGTCGACACCCATCGCGAGCAGGACGTGGCTCGGCTGCGGCACCCCCGCCGAGCAGGCCGAGCCACGCGAGACCTCGATGCCCGCCGCGTCGAGCAGCAACAGCAGCGCGTCGCCCTCGCAACCGGCGAACGAGAGGTGTGCGATGCCGGGCAGGCAGTCGACGGGGTCGCCGTTGCGCGTGACGTCGTCGATCGTGGACAGCACGTCGCGCACGAGGTCGTCACGCATCGACCGGATCCGTGGCACGCGCACGTCCTGGTCGGCCTCGGAGGCGACGAGTGCAGCGGCGAGTCCCGCCACGGCAGGTGCGTCGAGCGTTCCCGACCGGACGTCGCGCTCCTGACCCCCGCCGTGCAGGAGCGGCTCCGGTGTCAGCCCGCGCCGCAGCACGAGCGCCCCGACGCCGTGCGGCCCGCCGACCTTGTGGCCGGAGAGCGCCAGCGAGTCGACTCCCGAGGCATCGACGGCGAGCTGACCCACCGCCTGCACCGCGTCGGTGTGCAGCGGCACGCCGTACTCCGCGCAGAGTGCGGCGACCTCGGCGACCGGCTGCACCGTCCCGACCTCGTTGTTGGCCCACATCACGGTGACGAGGGCGACCGACTCGGGTGAGTCGTCGAGCTCGGCCTTGAGTGCAGCGACGTCGAGGCGGCCGACCTCGTCGACCGGGAGCCAGCGCACGTCGGCGCCATCGGCCTCGCCGAGCCACAGCACCGGATCGAGGACGGCGTGGTGCTCGACCGCGGTCGCGAGGATGCGGATACGCCGCGGGTCCTCGGTGCGCCGAGCACGGAAGAGGCCCTTCACCGCGAGGTTGTCGGCCTCGGTGCCACCCGAGGTGAGCACGACGTCGCCGGCGCGGACGCCGACGGCGGCGGCCAACGTCTCGCGCGACTCCTCGACGATGCGCCGGGCCCGGCGACCGGCGGCGTGCAGCGAGGACGGGTTGCCGACCTCGAGCAGCTCCGCGGTCATCGCGGCGTACGCCTCGGCTCGCATCGGCGTCGTCGCCGCGTGATCCAGGTACACCGCTCGCACCCGCCGAGTCTAGGTCAGCAGCCGCGGACGGGCCCGGGACGGTGAGTCAGGCCCGTTCGCGTGCGGTGGGCGCGGATCAGCCCTTGCGCTTGGTGACCTCGTCGGTGAGCTGGGGGACGACGGCGAACAGGTCGCCGACGACGCCGAAGTCGGCGAGCTCGAAGATCGGCGCGTCGGAGTCCTTGTTGACCGCGACGATGGTCTTCGAGGTCTGCATGCCGGCGCGGTGCTGGATCGCACCGGAGATGCCGTTGGCGATGTAGAGCTGCGGGCTCACGGTCTTGCCGGTCTGCCCGACCTGGAACGCGTGCGGGTACCACCCGGCGTCCGTGGCGGCACGACTCGCACCGACAGCGGCTCCGAGCGCGTCGGCCAGCGCCTCGACGACACCGAAGCCCTCGGCTCCACCGACGCCGCGTCCGCCGGAGACGACGATCGCGGCCTCGGTGAGCTCCGGGCGCCCGGACTTGGCGCGCGGCGCCACGTCGGTGATCTTCGCCGAGGTGGCCGCGGCACTGAACGACACGGTCACGTTCTCGATCGTGGCGGCCGCTGGAGACTGCTCAGGCGCCGCCGAGTTGGGCTTCACCGTGATGACCGGCGTGCCACTCGTCACCCGTGCGGTCACCACATAGGACGCGGCGAACGCAGACTGCGTCGTGACGCCGTCGGCGTCGACATCGACCGCGTCGGTGATGAGGCCCGAGCCGAGCCGCACGGCCGCCCGGGCAGCGATCTCCTTGCCCTCGGCGGACGAGGTCACCAGGATCGCCGACGGCGATGCCAGCTGCGCGACCGCGACAAGTGCCTCGGCCTTGGGCGCGACGAGGTAGTCGGCGAGCTCAGGCGCGTCGACGACGTAGACCTTGGCGGCGCCGAATGCGGCGAGCGTCGCGGTCGCTGCCTCGACGCCGGACCCGAAGAACACCGCTGACGGCGCGCCCAGCCGGCGCGCGATCGTGAGCAGCTCGGTCGTGGTCTTGCGCACGACACCGTCGACATGGTCGACGAGAACGAGGACCTCTCCCATGGCTTCTTCGCCCTCTCAGATGAACTTGTTGGTCGCGAGGAAGTCGGCGAGCTTGACGCCGCCGTCGCCCGCGTCGGTCACGACGGTGCCGGCCTGACGCGCGGGGCGCTTGGTGACCGAGTCGACCGCGGACCAGGCGGCGGAGAGCCCGACCTGCGTCGGCTCGATGCCGAGGTCGGCGAGCGTGAGGGTCTCCACCGGCTTCTTCTTCGCCGCCATGATCCCCTTGAACGAGGGGTAGCGGGCTTCGCCGGTCTGGTCGGTGACGCTGACCAGGGCCGGCAACGACGCCGTGACCGTGGTCGAGGCGTCGTCGCCGTCGCGGCGGATCATGACGGTCGAGCCCTCGACCGACAGCGACGAGGCGAGCGTGAGCCCCGGCAGTCCGAGGCGCTCGGCGAGCATCGCGGGGACCACGCTCATGGTTCCGTCGGTCGAGGCCATCCCGCAGATGACCAGGTCGGCCGCTTGGCGTTCGATCGCCTTCGCCAGCACGAGCGAGGTCGCGAGCGCGTCCGAGCCGTGCAGCGCGTCGTCGAGGACGTGGACGCCCGCGTCGCCGCCCATCGACAATGCCTTGCGCAGCGCTTCGCCCGCGGCCTCCGGGCCCATGGTGAGGTAGGTGATCTCCCCCTCGCCCGCCTTGTCGACGACCTGCAGCGCCTGCTCGACGGCGTACTCGTCGAGCTCGCTGAGTCGACCGTCGACCGCGGCCCGGTCAGTGGTGTGGTCAGCGGCGAAGGACCGGTCGCTCGCGGCGTCCGGCACGTGCTTGACGAGTACGACGATCTTCATGGTCGGGAACCGACCTCCCAGGACTCGCGGTACGACGAGCGACTCGTCGTACCGAGGTGGATGCGCTCGGTCAGGATGCCCGACCGCTGTCCTCGGGCCGTCGGGGGGTCCGTCGCGGGCGTCCTGCGTGACGATGTTACCTGCTGGTAACTCATGCTGCCGACCAGGGACAGCTACCGCGGGAGCCCGCGGGCAGCGGCCAGCACGGCGATGGCGCGCTCGACCAGGTCGTAGGGGATCGCCTTGCTGAGCGGGAACTTCAGGGTGCTGCGCGAGTCGCGATACGGCATGAGCTCGCGGGCGAGCTCTGCGTCGGTGTCGGGTGCGGGGTACACGCTCACGTGCTTCTTCCAGCCCGCGACGTGCACGAACCGGACGCCGTCCCGGGCGAAGGTCGCCATGTCGTAGCTGATCGACTCCACGACGTCGGGAGCCACGACGTGGACCCGCCGACGCAGCTCGGTGAGCACCTCGGCCACGTCGGGCGGGAAGGACGCGACGTAGTCGTCGACGTCGACGTACTTCGGCGCCATGGGACCTCCCCGATCGCCAGGCTAGGCCGGCACCCGCGACCGCGACCCGGGTTCGTTGCATTCTGCTCCGCGCGGGGGCGCCTCCTCACCGGGCGGATCAGTGCTCGCTCCGCGTCCTGCACCGCACACCGCAGCAGCACGTCCGGGGGGCCTCAGCGACCGTCCTAGTCTCTCGGTGTGGCCCACCCCCTCCCGCTCACCGGCGAACGCACCGTGCCGGGTGTCGCGGGCGAGGAGTACTGGTTCGCCCGGCACGAGGCCGCCTACCGCTGGCTGGTCACGACGTACGCCGAGGAGCTCACCGGCGCGATGGTGGTCGAGGCGGGCAGCGGTGAGGGCTACGGAGCGCAGATGCTGATCGAGGCGGGCGCGCGGACCGTGCTGGCGCTGGAGTACGACGAGGCAGCCGTCGCGCACGTGGGCACGGCGTACCCGGGCGTCACGACGCTGCGCGCCAACCTCGCCGGCGTTCCGGTCGCCGACGCGAGGGTCGACGTGCTCGTCACGATGCAGGTCGTCGAGCACCTGTGGGACCTGCGCGGATTCCTGCGCGACTGCGCGCGGGTGCTGCGCCCCGGTGGTCGCATCATCGTGACCACCCCCAACCGCCCGGTCTTCTCCCCAGGGCTGCGCCGCGGCGAGAAGCCGACGAACCCGTTCCACGTCGAGGAGTTCGACGCTGACCAGCTGCACGACCTGCTCCGCGAGGCCGGCTTCACCGAGGTGATCGTGCACGGCCTGCACCACGGCCCACGGATCGAGGCATGGGAGCAGCGCAGCGGCACCACCCTCGTCGCCGCCCAGCTCGACGCCGTCCTGCACCCCTCCCGCGACCCTGATCACCCGGCGGTCACCCGTCCCGGGAAGCCGCCGGCTGATCAAGGCCAGGGATGGCCGGATCTGGTGAGCAGCACCGGTGTCGAGGATTTCGTGCTGGCGGCTGCTCTCGGCGCTCAGGATCTCGTGGCCACCGCGGTGCGGCCGTGACGCCGGCTCCCGTCGGCACGTTCTGCCTCGTCCTGCACACGCACCTGCCGTGGCTCGCGCACCATGGCGCCTGGCCCGTGGGCGAGGAGTGGCTGCACCAGGCCTGGGCCGCGAGCTACCTGCCCGTCCTCGACGTCCTCGGCCGCCTCGCCGCGGAGGGGCGACATGACCTCGTGACGCTCGGCCTCACCCCCGTGCTCGCCGCACAGCTCGACGACGCCTACTGCCGCAACGAGTTCCACACCTGGCTCGGGTTCTGGCAGGCCCGCGCAGAGAGTCTCGCGTCGCGGCGGGATCCCGACCTGCGCGAGCTCGGGTCACGCGAGTTCCGTGCGTCGCAGCACGCTCTCGCCACCCTGGAGGGTCCCTGGTCCGCGGGTGCGTCGCCCGTGCTTCGAGGCCTGCTCGACGCGGGAGCGATCGAGCTCCTCGGCGGGCCGGCGACGCACCCGTTCCAGCCGCTGCTCGACGACGAGTGGCTCCGGTTCTCGCTGCGGTCGGGACTCGACGACACCCACCTGCGGATCGGTCGCCGGCCCCGAGGCATCTGGGCGCCCGAGTGCGGCTACCGGCCAGGCATGGAACAGCACTACGCCGACCTCGGTGTCGGCCACTTCCTCGTCGACGGACCGACCGTGAAGGGCGCGGGCGGCACCACCGCCGAGGCCGTCACGGTCGGCGACAGCGACGTGGTCGCGTTCGCGCGCGACCTCGACGTCACCTACCGCGTCTGGTCACCCCGCTCGGGTTACCCGGGCGGGCGGGACTACCGCGGATGAATCTCCAGCGCGACCGGTCCATGCAGGCCACCGGAAGTGGGCGACGTCGTCG
>JANMMN010000032.1:0-2260 GCA_031373405.1 Actinomycetes bacterium | reverse complement strand
CCTCGCCGGCTCGACCCTCGGCCAGGCCGCCCCCACGCCCGGTGGGCTCGGCGCGGTCGAGGCGGCGTACGTCGCCGGCCTGACCCTCGCCGGGCTCGATCCCGGCGTCGCAGTCTCGGCGACCCTGCTCTTCCGCCTGCTGACCTTCTGGCTGCCGACCCTGCCCGGCTACTGGTGCTTCAACTGGCTCCAGCGCGTCGGCGCTCTCTGACCCCGCACGTCACGGGTGCTGTTGTCCGTTCCGACGCTCTGTCCGACAACAACGGCAGCAACGTGGACGAGAGGGTCCCAGCGCGCGGGATCGGTCGTACGCCGCGAGGATCGGCACATGAGCACGCGCGACTATCCCTCCGCGGGATTGACCATCCACTGGGACGACGCGGTGTGCCTGCACTCCCGGATCTGCGCGAGCGAGCTTCCGCAGGTGTTCCGTCCGGCCCAGAAGCCGTGGATCCAGGCCGATGCCGCGACTGCCGACGAGATCGCGGCGACGATCGACCACTGCCCCAGCGGTGCCCTGCGCTATACCCGCGACACCGACGGTGCCACCGATGCCGCGTCGCCGGTCGCCGAATCCGGTGCCTCCCACAGCGCCGCTCCCGGCACACCTCCCGGCACCGCGCGCGCCGCCGGGCCGGCCACTGTCCACGTGCACGAGAACGGGCCGCTCGAGGTCCAAGGTGAGATGACGATCGTCGGTGCCGACGGCCGCGTGCTGCGCGCGAGCCGTCGGCAGTACTTCTGCCGCTGCGGCAGCTCCGCCAACAAGCCCTACTGCGACAACAGCCACCTGCGGGTCGGCTTCACGGACCCCGGACTCGGTCGCACCTGATGCGCGTACGCCGAGAGGCCCGCAACCCTTGACGGCTGCGGGCCTCTCGGCGTACGGATCGGTCAGTAGGACGGCTTGTGCGGCTCGATCTGGTTGACCCACGCCACGACGCCGCCGCCGACGTGGATGGAGTCGGAGAACCCGGCGCCCTTGACGACCGCGAGCACCTCGGCAGAGCGCGCACCGCTCTTGCACGAGAACACGAGCTGCTTGTCGTTCGGCAGCGTCTCGAGCGCCTTGCCGGACAGGAACTCGCCCTTGGGCACGAGCACCGCGCCGGGGATGCTCACGATGTCCCACTCGTTCTGCTCGCGCACGTCGATGAGCACGAAGTCGCGCTCGCCGGCCTCGCGCTCGTCGAGCATCTCCTTGAGCTGCTTGACCGAGATGGTCGAGCCGATCGCGGCGTCCGCAGCGGCGTCGGAGATCGTGCCGCAGAAGGCGTCGTAGTCGATGAGCCCGGTGATCTTCTCGCCGTGGGGGTCCTTGCGGATCTTCACGGTGCGGTAGGACATCTCGAGGGCGTCGTAGACCATGAGCCGGCCGAGCAGCGTGTCGCCGATGCCGGTGATGAGCTTGATCGCCTCGGTGACCATCACCGACCCGATCGACGCACACAGCACACCGAGCACGCCGCCCTCCGCGCACGAGGGCACCATGCCGGCGGGCGGGGGCTCGGGGTAGAGATCGCGGTAGTTGGGGCCGTGCTCGTCCCAGAAGACCGAGACCTGGCCCTCGAAGCGATAGATCGAGCCCCACACATAGGGCTTGCCGAGGAGCACGGCCGCGTCGTTGACCAGGTAGCGGGTCGCGAAGTTGTCGGTGCCGTCGACGATGAGGTCGTAGCCGCCGAAGATGTCGAGGACGTTGTCGTTGTCGAGCCGAGTGTCGTGGACGATCACGGTGACGTGGGGGTTGATCTCGAGCACCGAGTCGCGGGCTGATTCCGCCTTCGAACGGCCGATGTCGCTCTGGCCGTGGATGATCTGGCGCTGAAGGTTGGACTCGTCGACGGTGTCGAACTCCACGATGCCGAGCGTTCCGACGCCGGCTGCGGCGAGATACATCAGGGCCGGGCTGCCGAGACCGCCCGCACCGACACAGAGCACGCGGGCGTTCTTGAGGCGCTTCTGCCCGGCCATCCCCACCTCGGGGATGATGATGTGGCGGCTGTAGCGGCGTACCTCGTCGACGGTCAGCTCGGCGGCCGGTTCGACCAACGGCGGCAGGGACACGGTCGTTCTCCTCGTTCGGGATCGGTCACGCCGGTGGTACGGCGTATGCGCGGGTCAACGGTGACACGCCCGTGCTTGTTCCCGATCGGCGGTCCACCCCTCGGACATCCGGCTCAGGAGACGGACGGCGCTGGGACTCCGGCGGCCGCCCGACCGCGCAGGCGAGGCCCCGGCCCCCCCGGCGGGTGGCGGG
>JANMMN010000284.1:0-2752 GCA_031373405.1 Actinomycetes bacterium | reverse complement strand
GGCCAGGGCCCGGGCCAGGGCCGCGAGTAACACCCCGAAACGACCGGTTCGGCGTGCGACCCGGTCGTTTCGAGGTGTTACTCGCGGGAAATCTGTGCGGGTTAGGCGTGGGCGGCGTTGTATGTCGCTGCGAGCTCGGCGCTGATCCGGCCGCGCTCGTTGACCGCGATGCCCTGGGCCTTGGCCCACTCGCGGACAGCCGCCGGGTTGCCCGGGCCGGTCGAGCGCGCGCGCGGCGCCCGAGTGCTGGTGCGGCGGCCGGTTCCGGTGCGACGACCATGGCCGACGTACGGCGCGAGCACGTCGCGCAGCGTGGCAGCGTTGTCGCGGGTGAGGTCGATCTCGTAGGAGACGCCGTCGAGGGAGAACGTGACGGTCTCATCCGCCGTACCGCCGTCGAGGTCGTCGACCAGCACCACCTGAACCTGTTGCGCCATGACATTCCTCGGGGTCGAATTCACCGTACGCCCGACAATTGTCGGCGCATTGATATTCCTATTCCACTGTGGCGCATTCCCCGCTGAAACTCAAATACCCGACTATTGCGTACGGCGAGGACCGCATGACCTGAGCGCACAATTCGCCGTCGCCACCGGCTTCGGTAGGCTCGGCTCGGTGCGTCAGTGACGCCGTGCCGTCTGCCACCCCACCCGGACGGACGCCATGACGACCATTCCCTCCTCGCCCACCCCGGCCCAGCGTGCTCCTCACGGTCACGCCGCGGACGAGCCCTCCGTCGCCGAGTCGGTCGGCGAGCACGTCGGTGACGAGCACCTGCCAGGCGAGCACCTGCCAGGCGAGCACCCCACGGACGAGCACCCCGTCGGCGAGCAGGTCGGTGACGGGCACCTCACAGGCGAGCTCGACACGGGCGAGCACCTCACGGGCGAGCACGACACGGGCGAGCACCTCACGGGCGAGCTCGACACCGGCGAGCGTCGCACGGGCGAGCACGACGACACTGCGGCGTTGCGCGCCGACATCCGGCTCCTCGGCGACCTGCTCGGACGCACCCTCGTCCGACAGGACTCCGCCGACCTGCTCTCCCTCGTGGAGCAGGTGCGCCGCACCGCGCGCACGAGCCTCGGCGCCACCTCCGACCTGCTCGAGCGCGTCGACCTGCCGACCTCGATCCGCCTGGCACGGGCCTTCTCGACGTACTTCCATCTCGCCAACGTGACCGAGCAGGTGCACCGCTCGCGCGAGCAGCGTGAGGCCCGGCGTACGGCGGGGGATCCCCTCAACGCCGCTGCCCGGCGGATCGAGGCGGCGCTCGCCTCGGGCGAGACCACGCAGGACGAGGTCGCCGCCGCGATGTCGCGGCTCTCGGCGCGGCCGGTCTTCACCGCGCACCCGACGGAGGCCGCGCGCCGCTCGGTGCTGCTCAAGCTGCGGGCGATCGCCGACCTGCTCGAGAACGCCGAGCGCGACGGGGTCGGCCTCGAGCACCCGCGCGTCGCGCGCCGCGCAGCCGAGCTCGTCGACCTGCTCTGGCAGACCGACGAGCTGCGCCTCGACCGTCCGGAGGTCCTCGACGAGGCTCGCAACGCGCTCTACTACCTCGACGACCTCGCGCGCGGCCCGGTTGCCGCGGTGCTCGACGACCTCGCGCTCGCGCTCGAGTCCGTCGGGGTGGCACTGCCGCCCGATGCGCGTCCGCTCTCGTTCGGCTCGTGGATCGGCGGCGACCGCGACGGCAACCCGTTCGTCACCCCCGACGTCACCCGACGGGTCATCGACCTCGTGCGCGACCATGCGGTGCGCGACCTGCTCCCGATCATCGACCGGCTGCTCGAGGAGATCTCGGTCAGCGAACGCCTCAACGACGTCTCGCCCGAGCTGCGCGTGTCGCTGGACCTCGACCTCGCGACCCTCACCGACCTCGACCCGCGCTACCGGCGGCTCAACGCGGAGGAGCCCTACCGGCTCAAGCTCACCTGCGTGCGCGCGAAGCTGGTCAACACGCGAGCGCGCATCGCGGAGGCGACGCCGCACCGGGCCGGGCGCGACTACGCCACGACGCGCGAGCTCCTCGACGACCTCATGCTCGTGCGCAGATCGCTGGCAGCCAACCGGGGCGAGCTGGCTGCGGCCGGCGTCGTCGACCGTTCGATCCGCTCCGTCGCCGCCTTCGGGCTCTCGCTCGTCACCCTCGACGTGCGCGAGCACGCGCTCGCGCACCACGCCGCCGTCGGTGTCCTGGTCGACCGGCTCGGTGAGCAGGGCTGGCGCTACGAGGACCTGCCGCGCGAGCACCGGCTGCGCCTGCTCTCGAGCGAGCTCGCGTCGCGTCGACCGCTGGCCTCCACCCCGCCGCCGCTCGAGGGCGACGACCTGCGCACCTACAACGCGTTCGTCGCGATCCGCGAGGCGCTCGACCTGCACGGCCCTGAGGTGTGCGAGACCTACATCATCTCGATGACCAAGGGGGTCGACGACGTCCTCGCCGCCGTGGTCCTCGCCCGCGAGGCGGGGCTGGTCGACATCACGTCCGATGTCGCCCGCATCGGCTTCGTGCCGTTGCTCGAGACCGTCGACGAGCTGCGCAAGGCCGGCGAGCTGCTCGACGGACTGCTCCAGGATCCGTCGTACCGCCGGATCGTGACGCTGCGCGGTGACGTGCAGGAGGTGATGCTCGGCTACTCCGACTCCAACAAGGAAGCCGGCATCACCACGTCCCAGTGGGAGATCCACCGGTCGCAGCGCAGCCTCCGCGACGTGGCAGGCAGGCACGGCGTACGGCTGCGCCTCT